>JAJNBO010000504.1 GCA_021156245.1 Ramlibacter sp.
CCGGTTGACCTTCAGGGTGCGCCCATCGACCGAAAGCAGTTGCACGCTGAACGGTGCCTGCTCGAAGAGGGTCTGGAATCGCTGTTCGGTTTGAACCTCGGCTGCCGATGAGTTAAGCGGTACCACCGGTCCATTTTGCCCGAGGGCAGGCCGCGGCAAAGACGGTAGACGTCCCGCATGCGAGGGGTTATCGTCGAGCCACGCAACAAGCGACTCATGAAGCTCTACGAGACCCTCGCCGACGAAATCGAGGCCTCGATCCGCCAGGGCCTGCTGCGACCCGGCGAGAAGCTTCCTTCGGTGCGCTACACGAGCAGCAGCCGGGCGGTCAGCGCGAGCACTGTCTTCCAGGCCTACTACCTGCTGGAGTCGCGTGGACTCGTCCGGGGCAGGGAGCGGTCCGGCTACTTCGTCACTTCCGCCGCCGGACTCGCGGCACCCGAGCCGCCGCAGGCGTCCGCGCCGACGGAGCACCCCATCTCCGTGGACGTCAGCGACATGATCTTCAAGCTCCTGGAAGAAAGCCGAGCGCCGGACGCCGTCGGCCTTGCGTCCGCTTTCCCGAGCGCCTTCCTGTACCCGTTGCCCCGGCTGGCGAAAGCCATCGCCGGGACGGCCAACTGGATGGGCCCCAAGCGGGTCCTGGAAGACCTCTCGCCCGGCAACGGCCGGCTGCGCCGGCAGATCTCGCTTCGCTACGGCGCCGACGGCATGGCCATCTCCGACCAGGAGATCCTCGTCACGAACGGCGCGCTCGAAGCGCTCAACCTCTGCCTGTCCGCCGTCACGCAGCCGGGTGACAGCGTCATCGTCGAATCGCCGACGTTCTACGGTGCGTTGCAGGCGCTCCAGGCCCGGGGCCTGCGGGCCGTCCAGGTCGCAACCGACCCGCGCACGGGAGTGGACCTCCATGCGCTGGAGCGCGCGATCCGCCAGCACGCGCCTTCGGCTTGCTGGCTGATGACGAACTTCCAGAACCCGCTGGGCAGCCTGATGAGTCCGGCGGACAAGAAGGCACTGGTAGCGCTCCTGGCGCGGTACGAACTGCCCTTGATCGAAGACGACGTGTACGCGGACCTGTTCTTCGGGGCGAACCGGCCGCCCCCGGCCAAGTCCTTCGACAACGCCGGCCTGGTGATGCACTGCTCGTCGTTTGCAAAATCCCTCGCGCCAGGTTTCCGGATCGGCTGGGTGGCGCCGGGGCGGTTCATGTCACGCGTGACCCGCAACAAGCTGGCCTTCAATCTCAATACATCGATCCCGCCGCAACTGGCCATCGCCAGCTACATGGAACATGGCGCGTTCGACAAGCACCTGCGCAAACTGCGGCTCACGCTCAGCACGCAGCAGGCGGTGCTGGCCGATGCGGTGGCCCGCCACTTTCCCGCCGGCACCCGGGCCACGCGGCCGCAAGGCGGCTATCTCCTGTGGGTGGAGTTGCCGCCCGAGTTCGACGCCCTGCAGCTGTACCAGGACGCCAAGCCACTGGGGATCTGCGTCGCGCCCGGCACGCTGTTTTCCCCCGAGGGGCGTTTTCGCAACTGCCTGCGGTTGAACTATGGGCATCCGTTCGGCAAGCGCGGCGAAGCGGCCATGGCATCGCTGGGGCAACTGCTTCGACAACAGCGGTCCGCGGCATAGCCGGTACCGGCTGCACCGGTCTTTTTCTCGCCGTCTGGTTCTTGTTCCGGCAGGCCGCCGTTCCTACGCTATGCCATGCGCGGATGCTTCCATCCGCAGTGGATCCCGCACCATGCCCCAGCCTGAGTCCAGCCTCTCCGACCCGCGCCGCCGGGTGATGCCTTCGGAGGCCGCTCCCTGGTCCCTCGACCTGCGCAGCTCGCGCCTCACCTGGTCCGACGAAGTGCGCAGCATGCACGACGCGCCACGCGCGTTCGAGCCCACCCTGTCGCAGGCCCTGGGCTTCATCGATCCCCCGGACCTGCCGGAGTTGCTGGGCCGCGCAGCGACGGGCATCCGCACCGGTGAGCCTTTCGAGATCGAACTGGGGCTCGTGACGGCCGCCGGCGTGCGCAAGCGGGTGCACCTGAGGGCCTGGTCGCTGCCGGACGCCAACCGGCGTCCCCGCATGCTCGAAGGCACGCTCCGCGTGATCGGGGAGGACGAGGATGACTGCGGCAACTCCGATGGGCGGATCGCGCAGCTCGAGTCCGCCTTGCGGGATTGGGAGGCCTTCGCGCGTGCCATCCCGCATGAATTGAAGACGTCGATGGCCATCATCGAGGGGTTTTCCGCGGCGCTGTACGAGCGCGAACACGGTGCCCTTTCCGACCGCGGACGCCGGCATCTGGACGGCGTCCGTCGAACCGCCGCCCACGCCAAGAGCCTCGGCGAGGCGCTTCTCGTGCTGGCCCCGATGTCCATGCAGGCGATGCGCTGGGAACACGTGGACCTGAGCGCCATCGCCTGGGAATTCGTCGACCTGCTGCGCAGCGTCGGAGACGGCCGCACCGTGGAGGTCGAGATCCAGGCGGGCATGCGTGCCATTGGCGACCCCGACTTGCTGCGCCTCCTGGTGGGGAACCTCCTGGGGAACGCTTGGAAATTCACGTCGCAGCGGCCCGTGGCGCGGATCGACTTCCGCGTTGTCGCCGCGGGAGCCCACCAGGCGTTCTGCGTCAGTGACAACGGCGTGGGCTTCCCCATGGCCCAGGCGGGCGAGCTCTTTGCCCCGCTGGTCCGGTTGCACGGTCCAGCCGAATTCGAAGGCAGT
>JAJNBO010000505.1 GCA_021156245.1 Ramlibacter sp.
AAGGTGTAGCCCGCCTCCTGTCTCACCGCCGACTCCAGGGCCCGCTCGATGGCTCGCGAATCGGGAGGGGTGGTCGAGGGCCGCCACTCGACCTCCACTGCAACGGCTGCACGCCGCGCCTGCCAATAGCTGCTGGCAACGACCGCAAAGCCTGCCGTGGAACCTGCGTAGGCGGGGAGCATCACTATCCGCAGTGCGCCTGGCATCGCCAAGGCGGCGTGGGCGTCGAGCCGACCGGGTGAGCCGCCGAGCGAAGGGCACAAACGCACCGCCGCGAAGAGCATGCCTGGAAGACGGACGTCGATCCCGAAGCGGGCGCTCCCGTCGACCTTGGGCGGCAAGTCGAGGCGCGGCGCGGGCTGGCCGATGACACGCCACTCCTTGCGCTCTTTCAGTCGCACGCTGCCAGGCGGCGTTGCCGCAGCCACCTTGGCCAGTTCCCCATACGACGCCGTGCGCCCGGAAGGATGGGAAACCACTCCCTGGTCGACGCGCAGTTCCTCGGCCGGAAGCTTCCACTGCAGGGACGCGGCGCCCAGCAGCGAGGCGCGAGCCGTTGCCGCCGCCATCCGGACGACATCCCAGGCGTCCGCCACGCTGGACGAGCCGCCCGTCGCGTTGATGCCCAGTTCGCGCCCCAGCTTGGCCATGAACCAGCGTCCGGCCTTCACGCGGCCGAAGCCATCCTCGCGCTCGCCCTCCAGCGGATGGAACGGCAGGTTGCCGAGCAGCATGGCCACGTTGCCGTAGATCGCGTCGGGGCCCGCCTGCTCGATGCGAATCCGCGAGAGCGGCACATCCAGCTCCTCGGCGGCCAGCTGCGGCAACGCGGTGTGCACGCCCTGCCCCATCTCGCTGCGAGGCATCGCCAGCACGACTGCGCCATCGGGAAGGACCTTGATCCAGCCGTTGAGCGCCATGTCCCCTTCGCCCGGCTGCATCAGCCCGGCCAGGCCGACACGCGAGCGTTGCGGAAGCGCCGCCCAGCCTAGCAGCAGGGCGCCGGCCCCCGCCGTCGTGCCCAGCAGCCAGGCGCGTCGCTTCACGCTTTCATCCCGGCAGCCCGCTTGATGGCGATACGCACGCGCTGGTACGTGCCGCAGCGGCAGATGTTCGTGATGGCCTCGTCGATGTCGGCATCGGTGGGCTTCGGCTTCTTCTCGAGCAAGGCTGCCGCCGCCATCAGCATCCCGCTCTGGCAATAACCGCACTGCGGCACCTGTTCCGCGATCCACGCCGCCTGCAATGGGTGCGGCCGTCCGGCGGCGCCCAGTCCTTCGATCGTCTGGATCGCCTTGCCCGCAACACTGCCCACGGGAGCAACGCAGGAACGAACGGCCTGACCATCGACACGCACGGTGCAGGCGCCACAGGCAGCCACGCCGCAACCGAATTTCGTCCCGGTCATGTGCAACAGGTCGCGCAGCACCCACAGCAATGGCATCGCCGGATCGGCCTCCACCTGCTTGCGCGCACCGTTGATGTTCAGGTCCACGGAACCCCTCCTTCTACAGCAGGTCCCACTATAGCCAAGCACGTCGCGAACGCAGCCGGTCTTTCGCGCCCGTGCGGCGCCGGTGATACGCTCGCAGCCTTTTCCCGCATTCCATGGCCCTTTTCACGCTCGCCGATGCCCAGCTCGCCTTCGGGCACGTGGCGCTGCTCGATCACGCCGACTTCGCGCTGGAAAGCTCGGAGCGCGTCGGCCTGATAGGCCGCAACGGCGCCGGCAAGTCGTCTCTGCTGCGCATCCTCGCGGGACTCGAGCAGCCCGACGACGGCGTCCTGCATCGCCAGCAAGGCCTGCACGTCGCATTCGTCGCGCAGGAGCCGATGCTGCAGGACGAATCCACGGTTTTCGAATCGGTCCGTGCCGGCCTGGCCGACGTGATCGCTCTCGTCGACGCCTACTCGCACGGCGAGGGCGACCTCGACGCGCTGCAGGGGCGCATCGAGGCGCATGACGGGTGGAACTGGCAGCAGCGCGTGGACGAAACGCTGCAGCGCCTGCACCTCGACCCCGGCGCCCAGATCGGCGCCCTCTCCGGTGGCAACCGCAAGCGCGTGGCGCTGGCACAAGCCCTCGTTCGCAAGCCTGACGTGCTGCTGCTCGACGAACCCACGAACCACCTCGACCTCGACTCCATCGAGTGGCTCGAGAACCTGCTGATCGACTTCCGCGGCAGCGTGGTGCTGATCACCCACGACCGGGCTTTCCTCGATCGGGTCGCCACGCGCATCGTCGAACTCGATCGCGGCAGGCTGCTTTCCTACCCCGGCAACTTCACGCAGTACCAGATCCTGAAGCAGGAACAGCTCGCGCAGGAAGCCGTCATCGCGGCCAAGGCCGACAAGTTGCTGGCGCAGGAAGAAGTCTGGGTGCGCAAGGGTGTCGAAGCCCGCCGTACCCGCTCGCAAAGCCGCGTCGTCCGGCTGGAGCAGCTCCGGGCCCGCCGCGCCGCGAGGCGCGATGCCCTGGGCCGCGTCAGCATGGACCTGGCGGCGGGGCAACCCACCGGCAAGATCGTCGCCGAACTCACGGACGTGTCGAAGTCCTTTGGAGACAAACCCGTGGTGCGTGACTTCACCAGCACCATCCTGCGCGGCGACAAGGTGGGCCTGATCGGCCCGAACGGCGCCGGCAAGACCACGCTGTTGCGGCTGATTCTGGGCGAACTGGCGCCGGACAGTGGCCGCGTCCGGCTGGGCAGCAACCTCA
>JAJNBO010000050.1 GCA_021156245.1 Ramlibacter sp.
GCGCCCTGCGGGATCTGCGCGACGCCGAAAGCGCTGCGGGCATGCGCGCCCTTCTCGCCGAACACCTGGCCGAACAGCTCGCTCGCACCGTTCGTGACCAGGTGCTGCTCGGTGAAGTCGGGCGTGGAGTTCACCAGGCTCATCACCTTGACGATCCGCTTGACCTTGTTCAGGTCGCCCACCGCCGCGTGCAGCGTGCCCATCAGGTCCACGGCGATCGCACGGGCGGCGAGCTTTCCTTCGTCGGTCTGCATGGTCTTGCCGAGCTGGCCGACCCAGGCCTTGCCCTCCTTCTTGGCGATGTGGCCGGAGAGGTAGACGAGGTTGCCCGTGCGCACGAAAGGCACGTACGCGGCGGCGGGCGTGGCCACCGGGGGCAGGGTGATGTTCAGTTCCTTCAGCTTGTCGTAGACGCTCATGGCCGCTCCTTGGTAGGGGGCCATTCTAGGCAGCAGTCTCCATCGCGGGTGCGGCCGGCTCGGCCGGCGTCACCGTCACCGCGACGCGCAGCCGGTGGTTGGCGCCGCCATGGATGACGCCGCGCATGGGGGACACGTCCGAGTAGTCCCGGCCGATCGCCAGGGTCACGTAGTCCTCGCCCGCCGTGCGGTCGTTGGTGGGATCGAGGTCCAGCCACTCGCCGGGGCCGTCCAGCGACGGCAGGTACACCGCGGCCCAGGCATGCGATGCATCGCTGCCGACCAGGCGCGCCTGCCCCGCCGGCGGCTCGGTGAGGAGGTAGCCGCTGACGTAGCGCGCCGGCAGGCCCAGGCTGCGCAGGCAGCCGAGCATGACATGCGCCAGGTCCTGGCAGACACCCTTGCGCAGCTCCAGCGCCTCCAGCGCCGGCGTGTTGACGTCCGTCGCGGTGGTCTCGTACTCGAAGTCCTCGTGGATGCGGTGCATCAGTTCGCGCGCGGCGTCCGCAAGTGGCCGGCCGGCCGCGAAACTGGGCAGGGCATAGTCGGTGAACGCCTTGTCGCGCGGAACGTAGGGCGAGGCAAAGGCGAATTCGCTGGCCGGGTCGTAGTGCGTGCCGCGGTGATAGCGGATGCGTTCCACCACGTCGTCCCACGGCAGGCTGCCGCCGATCTCGCTGGCCGGCGCGGTGGACACCAGGCTCTCGGCCGTCACGCGCAGCGACTCGTGGCTGAACTGCAGGCTGAAGAAGGTGCGCGTGTTGCCGTAGACGTCCACCGTCTCGTTCAGGCGGGCCGGCTCCGGATCGATGACGAGGCGGTGGCTCAGGAGCTGCTGGCGTGCCGTGCCGGCCGGCTTGAGATGCACCATGTGCTGCGCCGTGCGCACGGGCGGCGCATAGCGGTAGGCGGTTTCGTGCAGGACGTGCAGCAGCATGTCACGCCCCGACGCTGTAGCGGCCGTCGCCGGAGTGCGCGAAGTAGCGGGCCGTCAGGTCGTCCGAGAGCCGGTAGGAGGCGTCCACGCACTGCTGCAGCACTTCCAGCAGCGTGGAATGCCTGCCCTGCGGATCGCGTGCGCACAGTGCCTCCAGCGTCCAGACCTTCGGATCGGGCACCGGCATCGCCATGATCGGCACCACGCCCTGGCGGGAGCCGGACAGCTTGGCCAGCCGGTTGCGCAGCGTCTGCGCCACCCAGCCGAGGGACCGCGGGTTGTCCCCGTCCATGACCAGCAGGTCCAGCAGGGCGGGGATGTCGTGCCGCTGCTGGTACTGCGCGTGGAAGGTGATCGTGCTGTCGAACAGCGCCACCACCGCTGCGAAGCCGCCATCGTCGTACACGGCGCCGGTTTCGAAGGCGCTCGCCAGCGCCTGCGCCAGGAAGCCCATGCGTTCCAGGTTGCGGCCCGTGGAAAGCAGCCGCCAGCCGTCGTCGCGCGTCATGCGGTCGGTCTGCGCCCCGGTCATGGCCGCCGTGTGCCCCGACAGGGCCTCCAGCACGCGCAGTGCCTCCCCGGAGGAATAGTCGCCGTCGCTCTCCGCCTCGGCACAGCCGTCCTGGAAGGAGCGCTCCGCATCGACGATCAGGTTCCACTGCTCCTGCGACAGGCGCTCGCGCAGGGCCGAGGCCGCCGACCGCACGGCGGCCAGGTTGAAGCCGACGCTGCGGGAGGTGTCGGTGTTGGCCAGGCCGGCGATGAGCGAGCGTTCGAAGACGCGGCGCGCCTGCGTCGCCGCGGGTACGGCGGGCAGCACGAGCGCGTTCGCCACGGCAACGTCGGTCAACCAGGCCATCAGCGGCTGCGAGGACTGGTTTTCGCCGTTCATGCTGGCGATCGCCAGGCGCGCCAGCCGCGCCGTGTTCTCGGTGCGCTCCGTGTACCGCCCCAGCCAGAAGAGGTTTTCCGCGGAGCGGCTGGTGACGGTGCGATTGCGATGCGGCGTGTCGACCGCGGGATGCTCGTGGTGCAGCAGGCTGGTGCGGTCCACTTCGCCTTCGGTCTGCACCCAGGTGTCGGCGCTGCTGCCGCCCCGCTGCATCGACGCGATCTCGAGTTCGCCACTCGCGATGCGCGTCAGGCCGCCCGGCAGCACGCGCCAGCCGTCCGCGCCGTCCGAGACGACGAACACGCGCAGCAGGAAGGAATGCGGCAGGATCCGGTCGCCCGAAGGGGCCGTCCGCCAGGTGGGCATCTGCCCCAGCGGCATGTAGGCCTGCACGGTGTGCTGGTCGGGCTCGCGCATGATGCGGCCGGCCCATTCATCCTGCTGCCGCCGCGACAGCGTCTTGCCCAGCACCGCGCCGGCGCCCGCGCCCGCATAGGTGGACTTGATCACGCAGTTGCCCAGTTGGGGCAGCACCGACAGCATGGCGGCGCGCTCGCCGCACCACCACGTGGGCAGCGCCGGCAGCTTGAGCTCCTCGCCCAGCAGCTTGCGGCTCAGGGCCGGGAGGAAGCCGAGCAGGCCGGTGGATTCGAGGAAGCCGCTGCCGGGCGCGTTGGCGATCATCACATTGCCGGCGCGCACCGCCTGCAGCAGGCCCGGCACGCCCAGCCGGGAATCGGAGCGCAGCTCCAGCGGGTCGAGGAACTCGTCGTCCAGGCGCTTGAGCACGCCGTGCACGCGCTCGAGGCCCTTGAGGGTCTTCAGGTACAGGCGTTCCTCGCGCACCGTGAGGTCGCTGCCTTCCACCAGGGTCAGGCCCAGGTAGCGCGCGAGATAGGCGTGCTCGAAGTAGGTCTCGTTGTACGGTCCCGGCGTGAGCAGCACGATGCGCGGCTCGTCCGCCGCCGCGGGGCACGCGGCCGTCATGCTCTCCAGCAGCGAGCGGTACGTGGCCGCCAGCCGCTGGACGTTGAGGTCGCGGAAGGCCGATGGGAACTGGCGCGAGATGATCAACCGGTTTTCCAGCAGGTAGCCCAGGCCGGAGGGCGCTTGCGTGCGTTGCGATACCACCCACCAGGCGCCTTCGGGGTCCCGCGCCAGGTCGAATGCGGCGATGTGCAGGCGGCGTCCGCCGGCAGGGCGCACGCCGTGCATGGCGCGCAGGTAGCCCGGATGCCCCTGCACCAGCGCGGGCGGCAACAGGTTGGCCGCCAGCAGCGCCTGCTTGCCGTACACGTCGTCCAGGATGTGCTCGAGCAGCTGCACGCGCTGCAGCGCGCCTGCCTCGATCTTCTGCCAGCATTTCGCCGTCAGCAGCAGCGGGAACAGGTCCAGCGACCAGGGCCGCTGCGGCCCGCCCTGGTCGGCGTAGACGTTGTAGGTGATGCCGTTGTCGCGCACCTGCCGCTGCAGGTCTGCCGTGCGGCGGTTCAGGTCCGCAAAGCCGTCGTGTCCCAGGTGCTCGAAGAAGCGCGTCCACGCCTCGGTGGGCATGGCATGCGACTCCACCAGCGTGGCCGGCGTGGAGTGGGGGTCCGGCGCCGGCGCGGACACGCCGCCGCGCAGTTCATCGTAGTGGCCGGGAGCGGCGGGCGGCGCGAGGGCGGCCGCGAGCGCGGCCGGGGTTTCGTCCGACTGGGCGCCGAAGAGCGATTCGTTGGTGGAGTCCACGTCGCCCGATTGTCCCACCCGCCCTCAGCACGGGTCCACGTGCCTGTTGCAGCCCGGCGACGAGGGCATCGGAGCGCTCACCCTCCCGCGCGCCGCAGGTCCAGCGTGAACGGGAACTCGCGGCTGCCGGGCACGTCGATGGTCGCGGGCGGCACCTGCAGCTTGCCGGGCGTGTGCCCCATGCGGAAGAAGCGGGCGAGGCGCCGGCTCTCGGCCTCGTACGCATTGACCGGGAAGGTCGTGTAGTTGCGGCCGCCCGGGTGAGCGACGTGGTACTGGCACCCCGCGATGGAATGGTTCATCCACGTGTCCACCAGGTCGAAAGTCAGCGGGGCATGCACGCCGATGGTGGGATGCAAGGCGGAGGAGGGATTCCATGCGCGGTAGCGCACGCCGGCGACGAACTCACCCGCGGTGCCGGTGGACTGCATCGGCAGCGCGCGGCCGTTCACGGTGACGACGTAGCGGCTCTGGTTGAGGCCGGTCACCTTGACCTCGATGCGTTCGAGGGACGAGTCGACATAGCGCACGGTCCCGCCCGTCGCGCCTTCCTCGCCCATCACGTGCCAGGGCTCCAGCGCACTGCGCAGCGTGAGCTCCACGCCCATCGCCTGCACTTCGCCGACCAGCGGGAAACGGAACTCGAAGTGCGGCGCGAACCAGGCGTCGTCGAAGGCGTAGCCCGCCTGGCGCATTTCCGCCAGCACGTCCTGCATGTCCATCCAGATGAAGCTGGGCAGCAGCCAGCGGTCGTGCAGCTCCGTGCCCCACCGCGTCACTGGCGCCTGGTAACTCTGCTTCCAGAAGCGCGCCACCAGCGCCCGCAGCAGCAGCTGCTGCACCACGCTCATGCGCGCGTGCGGCGGCATCTCGAAGGCCCGCAGTTCCAAGAGGCCCAGGCGACCGGTGCTGCTGTCCGGCGAGTACATCTTGTCGATGCAGAACTCGCTGCGGTGCGTGTTGCCGGTCACGTCCACGAGGATGTTGCGCAGCGTCCGGTCCACCAGCCACGGCGGCATGGCCTGGCCGTGCACCTTGCGGTTGCGCTCGATCTCCTTGATGGCGATCTCCAGCTCATAGAGCTGGTCGTTGCGCGCTTCGTCCACCCGCGGGGCCTGGCTGGTCGGGCCGATGAACAGGCCGCTGAACAGGTAACTCAGGCTCGGGTGGTTGTGCCAGTAGAGGAGCAGGCTCGCCAGCAGCTCCGGCCGCCGCAGGAACGGCGAGTCGGCCGGCGTCGCGCCGCCCAGCACGAAGTGGTTGCCGCCGCCGGTGCCGGTGTGGCGGCCATCGGTCATGAACTTCTCGGCCGACAGCCGCGTCTCGAACGCGGCCTCGTACAGGAACTCGGTGTGCTCGACCAGCTCGCGCCAGTCGTGCGCGGGATGGATGTTGACCTCGATCACGCCGGGGTCGGGCGTCACCTGCAGGATCTTCAGGCGCGGGTCGCGCGGCGGCGGGTAGCCTTCCAGCACGATCCGCACGCCCAGCTCCGTGGCCGTGGCTTCAACGCCGGCGAGCAGCTCGAGATAGTCCTCGAGATGCGCGAGGGGCGGCATGAAGACGTACAGCACGCCGCTCTTGCCGCCGTGCTCGCGTTCCGCCTTCGGGCCGTTGGCGCGCTGCGGATCCCGCACTTCGACGCAGAGCGCCGTGCGGGTGATCCAGTGCGCGGACTCGAAGCGATCGGGCTGGCGGACGAAGTCGCGTGGTTCAGGCTGCGCGTGGCCGGCGCCGACGCCCCCCCGAGCAGTGGCCGCTTCGCCATCGGCGTGGCGACGCTGCTGGAAAGCGCGTGGCGCTTCACCGGCGACACCCGCCGGGCCTTGCTCGTAGCGCCCGCGCAGCGCGTCGTACGCCGGCAAGGCGCCGGCAGGCGCCATCGGGTCCCGTTCGACGAGGTAGGGGTAGTCCGCCTTGCCCACCCACGGCAGGCTTTCGAGCGGCAACCGATACCCCATCGGCGAGTCGCCCGGGATCAGGTACATGCGGTCATCGCGGAAGAACCAGGGGCCCGTCGTCCAGGCCGCTCCACGCAATGCGGGGCTCTTTCCTTCGGCGGGCGCGATCGGCAGGACGTAGCCCACCACCGCATCCAGCTTCTGTTCGAACACCCGCCGCAGCCGCGTCCGTTCCAGTTCGTCGTCGAGGCGCGTGTCGAAAGGATCGACGTTGACCGGCAACTTGCGCTCGCGCCACAGGTAGTAGAAGACGTCTTCGTAGCCGGGCTGGATGAAGTTGTCGGTGAGGCCCAGCTTGCCCGCCAGGGTGCGGATGAAGCGGCCCGCATCTTCCGAGGTGTAGTGCGTGGGCTGGCGCTCGTCCGCGAACAGCCCGGGATCGTTCCAGCACGGCTGGCCATCGGCGCGCCAGCAGACGGACAGCGCCCAGCGCGGAAGCTGCTCGCCGGGATACCACTTGCCCTGGCCGAAATGCAGGAAGCCGCCCTTGCCGTACTGGTCGCGCAATTTGTGCACGAGCGCAGTGGCGAAGCCGCGCTTGGTCGGCCCGAGCGCATCGGTGTTCCATTCCGGCGCGTCGCGGTCTTCCACCCCGACGAAGGTCGGCTCGCCGCCCATCGTGAGGCGCACGTCGCCAGCGTGCAATTGCTGGTCCACCGCGTCCCCCAGCGCCAGCACGTCGCGCCATTGCTCCTCGGTGTAGGGCTTGGTCACGCGCGGCGACTCGTAGATGCGCGTCACCTGCATGTGGTGGCCGAACTCCACCTCCGCTTCGTCGATGAGGCCTTCGATCGGCGCCGCGCCCGACGGCTGCGCGGTGCACGCCAGCGGGATGTGGCCCTCGCCGGCGAGCAGGCCCGACGTGGGGTCCAGTCCGATCCAGCCGGCGCCCGGCAGGTACACCTCGCACCACGCGTGCAGGTCGGTGAAATCCACTTCCGTGCCGCTGGGGCCGTCGAGTGCCTTGACGTCGGATTTCAGCTGGATCAGGTAGCCGGAGACGAAGCGCGCGGCCAGGCCGAGGCGGCGCATCAGCTGCACCAGCAGCCAGCCGGAGTCGCGGCACGAGCCGCTGGCCAGCTCCAGCGTCTGCTCCGGCGTCTGCACGCCGGGCTCCATGCGGATCAGGTAGCGCACGTCCTGCTGCACCTGCTGGTTCAGCGCGACGAGGAAGTCGATGGTGGCGCGCGGCGTGCGGTCCACCTTCTGCAGGTACTTCTGCACCAGCGGCGTGAGCGGTTCGCAGGCCAGGTAGGGCGCCAGTTCCTGGGCGACTTCCGGCGTGTACTCGAAAGGGAACTTGTCGGCGCTCGGCTCCAGGAAGAAGTCGAACGGGTTGTAGACGGCCATCTCGACCACGAGATCGACCGTCACCTTGAACTCGGTCGTCTTTTCAGGAAAGACGAGCCGCGCCTGGAAGTTCGCGAACGGGTCCTGCTGCCAGTTGATGAAGTGCTTGGCCGGTTCGACGCGCAGCGAATAGGAGATGACCTTGCTGCGGCAATGCGGGGCGGGCCGCAGCCGCACCGTCTGCGGGCCCAAATTCACCGGTCGGTCGTACTTGTAGTGGGTGACGTGGTTCAGCGCGGCATGGATGGACATATCTCTTGATCCTAGCAACAGGCAGGCCAGATGGGCTGAGGCAAGACCGCCTGTCGCGCGCACAAAACCGTGCGGCGGCCAGCCGATCGGCGCCGCAACTCTGTAACAAACGCGCTGTTGCGTCGGGGCTGCTTTCGCGGCGGCAACTGGGTCGTGCCGTGAGAAAGTTCCTCACCTTCCTTGTGAGCCATGCACCAACTCAGCTAGCATGTAACTAAATGCGACAACCTGTTGAAGCCCGTTCCCCCGCCCTGGCGCCCGTCGCGCCGGGCGAGTTCGCGCCTTCGTCGCAGATCGCGTCCACGCTGGATCCCAGCGGCATCGAACCGGCGCCTTCCGTTTCCACCTTCCTGTACGCACGGTTGCACCACTTCTCGACCGTGTGCAATGCGATGACTGCCGACCAGGCCGCATCCTTCGTCAACGAAGTCCGGCGCATGCTCACCGAAGCCGTGATGAAGCTCGGCGGGGAAGTGTCCCAGCGCCGGCCGGACTCGATCCTCGCGGTCTTCAACAACAAGCCCGACGAGAAGCCCAACCATGCGCAGCGCGGGCTGCACGCGGCGATCCTCGCGGTGCACGACGCGGTCCAGCTCGCGCAGGTCGTGGCGAGCCGCACCGAGTTCTCCGGCCTGCCCATGCTCACGCTCGCATGCGGCGTGCACCTCGGCGTGGCTGAACTCTCGCGCCGCGGCAGCGGCAAGGTGCATGCGGCCGGCGAAGCGGTCGAGGTCGCGCGGCTGCTCGAAGTGACCGCCATGGACCTGGGCTGGAGCGTCGCCACCTCCGCCGGCACGCGCCTGGCGTCCGCCGGACGGGCCGAGGGAGGCCGCATCGGCTCGGTGAGCCTGCCGGACAACAGCTTCATCGACATCGTGGAAGTCACCGGCCTCGTGCCCCGCAAGGGATCGAGCACGCCGCCGCGGGTGTTCGAGATGCTGCGCGAGTCGCTGCGGCACAACTCGCAGGCACGCAAGCGCACGTCCGGCGCGGCGCCGCCCGGCCACTCCCACCCGCCGTCGCTGCCCGCGCAGCAGGCCGCGGCCGCGTCCGGCATGCACTTCCTGATCGAAGGCTACCGGGTGCTGCGCAAGATCGGCGAAGGGGGCATGGCCTCCATCTTCCTGGCGCAGGCGGCCGAGGGCGGCCCGCCGCAGGTGCTGAAGGTCATGCGAATGGAGAAAGCCGTGGAGGCCGACGGCCTGCAGCGCTTCATCCAGGAATATGCGCTGCTCGCGCAGATCGACCACCCCAACGTGGCGCGCATCTTCCGGCAGGACTTCTCCGTCTCCAACGCCTACATCGCGATGGAATACTTCCCGCAGGGCGACCTGCGGGCGCGCATGAAGGCCGGCAACATCGACACGGCCATGGCGCTCTCGTACATCAAGCAGGCGGCCGCGGGGCTGGGCGCGATCCACGAGGTGGGCATCGTGCACCGCGACCTCAAGCCGGACAACCTGATGCTGCGCCAGGACGGCAGCCTGGCCCTGGCCGACTTCGGCGTCGCCAAGCAGGTGTCCATGAAGATCACCGACACCGGCGACGGTGACATCGTGGGCACGCCGTACTACCTGAGCCCCGAACAGGCGCTCGGCCAGCCGGTGGACGCGCGCTGCGACATGTACAGCCTGGGCGTGCTGGCCTACGAGCTGCTGACCGGACGCAAGCCGTACCACGCGAGCTCCGCGCAGGAGCTGCTGCACATGCACGTGCACGCGCCCGTGCCGATGCTGCCGCCGCAGCTGGCGCAGCTGCAGCACGTGATGGAAAGCATGATGGCCAAGGACCGAGAGCAGCGCTATCCCTCCGCCCGCCTGCTGCTGGACGACCTGGCCCAGCTGGGAATGTGATGCAGTCCACTGCCGCCATCGCCGTGCTTCCCGCCGCAGCCACCGCCGCGGCGCGGGGCGATGCGAAGCCGAACGTGCCGGGGTTCCGCCTGGTGCGGCCGCTGGGCAGTGGCCGCCGTTCGACCGTGTGGCTGGCGCACCATCTGCGCCAGCCCGGGGAACTGGCCCTGAAGGTGCAGCAGGGCGCGTGCGCCTTCGAGCGCGAATCCATCGTGGCCGCCCGCGCCGAGGGTCCGCACCTGCTGCGGGTGCACGGCCACGGCCGTGCGGGCAGCTGGAAGTGGTTGGCCATGGAATACGTGCCGGGCGGCGACCTGGCGGCCCGGCTGCGCGTGGGTGTCGATCCGGCGGAAGCACTGCAGCTGCTGGAACAGGCCGCGCGCGGCCTCGCCCAGTTGCATCGCAAGGGCATGGTCCATCGCGACGTGAAGCCCGCCAATTTCCTGGTGAAAGCGGACGGCACGCTGGTGCTGGCCGACCTGGGGCTCGTTGCCCGCATCGGGCGAGCGGGCTCCTCGATCGACGACGGCCGCGTCGTCGGCACTCCGCGCTACGTCGCCCCCGAACAATTGCAAGGCGCGCCCGCCGCACCCGCGGCGGACGTGTACAGCCTCGGCGTGCTGCTGCACGAGATGCTGGCGGGC
>JAJNBO010000051.1 GCA_021156245.1 Ramlibacter sp.
CGTAAATCCACCCGCAAATCAGACACATCCAGGTTTTGCTATCAGTCACAGCTTAAGGGGGGTTGGAATAGAATGCAACGGATTCTATAGAGGCCAGTTACCTAAGCTCCCACTGGAGCGAGGCAGGCGATTCACACGGCCCATGACTAATTCCACACCTATCCAGACCCGGCCGTCCGAGCCCGAAAGCGAAGACGCGGGACCCGCCTGCGTGATGGTGTTCAACGCGAACGATCCGAGCGGGGCCGCCGGCCTCGCCGCCGACGTGACCGCGATCGCATCGGTGGGCGCGCATCCGCTGCCCGTCGTGACCGGCGCGTACGTGCGCGACACCGGAGAGGTATTCGACCATTTCGCCTTCGACGAGGACGCGGTCGCCGAGCAGGCCCGCACCATCCTCGAGGACGTCCCGGTGCAGGTGATCAAGGTCGGATTCGCGGGCAGCCCCGAGACCCTGAGCACCATCGCGGAGATCGCCGCGGACTATCCGGACGTGCCCGTCATCTCGTACATGCCGGCGCTTTCGTGGTGGGACGAAGGCCCTGCCGACATCTACGAAGATGCCTTCAAGGAGCTGATGCTGCCGCAGACGACCGTGTTGGTAGGAAACCACAGCACGCTCTGGCGCTGGCTGTTGCCGGATTGGAACAGCGAGCGCAGTCCTTCGGCCCGCGACATCGCCAAGGCTGCTTCCGAAATGGGCGTTCCCTACACCCTCGTCACCGGCGTGCCCCTGCCCGACCAGTTCGTCGAGAACGTGCTGGCCACGCCGCAGACCGTGCTGGCCAGCGAGAAGTTCGAGCGTTTCGACGCGGTGTTCTCCGGCGCCGGCGACACGCTCTCGGCCGCGCTCGCCGCCCTCGTCGCCGGCGGCGCGGACCTCTCGGCCGCTGCCACCGAGGCGCTCGCCTATCTCGATCGCTGCCTCGATGGCGGCTTCCGGCCGGGCATGGGCCACGTGGTGCCCGACCGCCTGTTCTGGGCGCAACCGGACGCCGAGGGGGACGAACCCGGCGCCGACACGCCCGGCTTCGACCTTCCCGCCCATGACACCAAGCATTGACCGCAACCAGCAACTGTTCGAGCGCGCCCGCGCGCTGATCCCCGGCGGCGTGAATTCGCCGGTGCGCGCGTTCCGCGCCGTCGGCGGCACGCCGCGCTTCGTGCAGCGCGCGCAGGGCGCCTACTTCTGGGACGCCAACGGCCAGCGGCACATCGACTACATCGGCTCCTGGGGTCCCATGATCCTGGGCCACGGCCATCCGCGCGTGCTGGAGGCCGTGCAGCGCGCGGCGCAGGACGGCTTCTCCTTCGGCGCGCCGACCGAACGGGAAGTGGAGCTCGCCGAGGAGATCGTGCGGCACCTGCCTTCGGTGGAGATGGTGCGGCTGGTGAGCTCGGGCACCGAAGCGGCGATGAGCGCGATCCGCCTGGCCCGCGGGGCGACCAACCGCAGCACCATCATCAAGTTCGAGGGCTGCTACCACGGCCACGCCGATGCGCTGCTGGTGAAGGCCGGCTCCGGGCTGGCCACCTTCGGCCACCCCACGAGCGCCGGCGTGCCGCCCGAGGTGGTGCAGCACACGCTGGTCCTCGAATACAACAACATCGCGCAGATCGAGGAGGCCTTCGCCCGCCATGGCAAGGACCTCGCCTGCCTGATCATCGAGCCGATCGCGGGCAACATGAACTTCGTGCGCGCCAGCCTGCCCTTCATGCAGCGCTGCCGCGAGCTGTGCACGCAGCACGGCGCGCTGCTGGTGTTCGACGAGGTGATGACCGGGTTCCGGGTCGCCCTGGGCAGCGCGCAGTCCGTGTACGCGAAGGCGCTGCCCGGTTTCGCGCCGGACATCACGGTCCTGGGCAAGGTGATCGGCGGCGGCATGCCGCTGGCGGCCTTTGGCGGTCCGCGCGCGATCATGGAAAAGCTGGCGCCGCTCGGGCCGGTGTACCAGGCGGGCACCCTGTCGGGCAATCCGGTGGCCACTGCGTGCGGCCTGGCGACGCTGCAGGAGATCGCGCAGCCCGGGTTCTTCGACGCACTGGCGAAGAAGACCCGCACGCTCGTCGACGGCCTGACGGCCGCTGCCGCGGAAGCGGGCTTGCCCTTCGCGGCCGATTGCGAAGGCGGCATGTTCGGCTTCTTCCTGCTGCCGCAGCTGCCGCAGAACTATGCGGCGGTGATGACGAGCGACTCGGCGAAATTCGGCAAACTGTTCCACGGCCTGCTGGACCGCGGCGTGTACATCGCGCCGGCGCTGTACGAGGCGGGCTTCGTGAGTTCAGCGCACATCGATGAAGACATCGCGGAGACGGTCGCTATCGCGAGCGACGTGTTCCGCGCGCTCTAGGTTGGAAACCGGACCTCCCGACGCAAAGGACGCAAAGGATTCGCAAAGGACGCAAAAGAACATCCAATGGGATTTGGTATCCCTTTCGCGTCCTTTGCGTAACCTTTGCGTCCTTTGCGTCCGGCAATTGGGTTTAGCGCTTCGAGCGCTCCGTCAATGCCGGAAGTGCCGCACCCCGGTGAACACCATCGCGATGCCGCGCTCGTTCGCGGCATCGATGACCTCCTGGTCGCGCATGGACCCACCCGGCTGCACGACGCACGTCGCGCCGGCATCGACCACCACGTCCAGGCCATCGCGGAACGGGAAGAAAGCGTCGCTCGCGACCACCGTGCCCTGCAGCGACAGCTTGGCGTGCTGCGCCTTGATGCTGGCAATGCGGGCCGAATCCAGCCGCGACATCTGCCCGGCGCCGACGCCCATGGTCATGCCGTCCTTGCAGAAGACGATGGCGTTGGACTTGACGTACTTGGCTACCTTCCACGCGAACAGCAGGTCCTGCAGCTCCTGCGGCGACGGCTGCTTCTTCGTCACGACCTTCAGCTCGCCCAGCGTGAGCTCTCGATTGTCGGCGGTCTGCATCAGCAGCCCGGAGCCGACCCGCTTGATGTCCATCATGTTGCGGCCGTTGTCCCAGTCGCGCGCGCCGCCGGGCGGCAAGGCGATCTTGAGCAGCCGCACGTTGGCCTTGCCGGCGAAGACCTGCAGCGCCTCGGCGCTGAAGTCGGGCGCCATCAGCACCTCGACGAACTGCTTCGCGACCGCCTGCGCACCGGCGGCATCGAGCGGCCGGTTGAAGGCGATGATGCCGCCGAAGGCGGAGGTCGGATCGGTCTGGAAGGCCTTGCTGTAAGCCTCCAGCGGATCCTTGCCGATGGCCACGCCGCAGGGGTTGGCGTGCTTGACGATCACGCAGGCCGGCGTGTCGAAGCCCTTCACGCATTCCCACGCCGCGTCGGCGTCGGCGATGTTGTTGTACGAGAGCTCCTTGCCCTGCAGCTGCTGCGCGACCGCCAGCGAGCCGGGGGCGGGGTACAGGTCGCGATAGAACGCGGCCTGCTGGTGCGGGTTCTCGCCGTAGCGCAAGTCCTGCAGCTTCACGAAGCGGCCGTTGGCCTGCGCGGGGAAGCTGCTGCGGGAGCCATCTTCCTGGAGCGAGGAAAGGTAGTCGCTGATTGCCGCGTCGTAGTTGCTGATGCGGTTGAATGCCGCAACCGATAGCTTGAACTTCGTCTGCTGCGACACGACGCCGGAAGCCTTCAGTTCATCGATCACCTGCTGGTATTGCGACGCGTCGGTCAGCACCGCCACGTCCTTCCAGTTCTTCGCGCCGCTGCGCACCATGGCCGGGCCGCCGATGTCGATGTTCTCGATGGCGTCCTCCAGCGTGCAGCCCGGCTTCGCCACGGTCTGCTCGAAGGGATAGAGGTTCACCACCAGGATGTCGATGGTGCTGATCGCATGCCGCTGCAGCGCGGCCATGTGCTCCGGCAAGTCGCGGCGCGCCAGCAGCCCACCGTGCACCTTGGGATGCAGCGTCTTCACGCGACCGTCCAGCATCTCCGGGAAGCCGGTGAGCTCGGCCACCTCGGTGACCGGCAAGCCGGCGTCGGCCAGCAGCTTCGCCGTGCCCCCGGTGGAGAGCAGGCGCACGCCCAGGCCGTGCAGGGCCTGCGCGAGGTCGACGATGCCGGTCTTGTCGGAGACGGAGAGAAGGGCGTTCATTTCAACAACTTGTGTTCGATCAATTTCTTGCGCAGCGTGTTGCGGTTCAGCCCCAGCCACTCGGCCGCGCGCGACTGGTTGTTCTCGGCCTTGGCCATCACGATCTCCAGCAGCGGCTTCTCCACCACCTTCACCAGCATCTCGTACATGCCGTCCGGCTCGGTGCCCCGCAAGTCGCGGAAATACCCCTCCAGGCTGGCACGCACGCACTCCTCGATATGTTTTTTGCTCATGCCTCGTTCTCTGCAAATTCTTCGCTCGGCACGTCGCCGGCCGCCGGCAGGCGGTCCATGCGGGCGCCGAGCGCGTCGAAGAAGTGCCTGACCGCGGCCAGCTGCCCCGCGCTGTCCTCGATCGCGTTCATCTCCGCGCGGAACGCTTCCCCTCCCGGAAGCGCCCGAACGTACCAGCCTATGTGCTTGCGGGCGCTGCGCACGCCCGTGAATTCGCCGTACAGGCCGTAGTGGTCCTGCAGGTGCTCGAGCAGCGCGCGTTGCACCTCGGCCACCAGCGGGGGGGCCAGCTCGGTGCCGGTGGCGAGGAAGTGCACGACCTCGCGGAAGATCCAGGGCCGTCCCTGCGCCGCGCGCCCGATCATCACGGCGTCGGCGCCGGTGGCGGCGAGCACCTCGCGCGCCTTGCGCGGCGAGCGGACGTCGCCGTTCGCGACGACGGGAATGCGCACCGCGGCTTTCACCGCCGCGATGGTGTCGTACTCGGCGTCGCCCTTGTAGCCCTGTTCGCGCGTGCGGCCGTGCACCGTCAGCATGCGGATGCCGGCCTGCTCGAAGGCGCGGGCGAGCGCCAGCGCATTGCGGTTCTCGCGCGACCAGCCGGTGCGCATCTTCAGCGTGACCGGCACGCCGTGCGGCTCGCAGGCGCGCACCACCGCCTGCGCGATGGCGATGGCGAGCGGTTCGTCCTGCATCAGCGCGGAGCCCGCCCACTTGTTGCACACCTTCTTGGCCGGGCAGCCCATGTTGATGTCGATGACCTGCGCGCCGCGGTCGATGTTGTAGGCAGCGGCCTCGGCCATCATCTGCGCGTCGGTGCCGGCGATCTGCACGGCCACCGGCCCGGGCTCGCCTTCGTGGTCGGCGCGCCGCGAAGTCTTCAGCGTGTTCCACAGGTCGCGTCGCGAGGTCACCATCTCGCTGACCGCGTAGCCGGCGCCGAACGCGCGGCACAGCTGCCGGAACGGCCGGTCCGTCACTCCCGCCATCGGCGCCACGAACACGTTGTTCGCGAGGGTGTAGGGGCCGATGTTCATGGAAGGGGTGGGACAGGCGCTGCCGAAAAAAGAGGCACGATTGTAGGCCCGCGCGATTTCAGCCATTGAAATGGGCGGTTGCGTATGCGCCTACAGGTTCGCCGTGCTTGACTGCCGTAACATCCGCGCGGATGCAAGCCTGGATGGAACCGCTGCTGGCCCTGCTGGCCCTGCCCCGATTCGGGCTCAGCACCCTCTTCGTCGCAGCGTTCATCTCCGCCACGCTGCTGCCCATCGGCTCCGAGCCGGCGCTGTTCGGATTGCTGAAGCTGAACCCGGAACTCTTCTGGCCCGCGATCGCCGTGGCCACGCTCGGCAACACGCTGGGCGGCATGGTCGACTGGTGGATGGGCTATGGCGCCCACCAGGTCGCGGACAAGTACCACAGGTCGCGCATGCACCTCAAGGCGCTCGACTACCTGCAACGGCTGGGCCCGAAAGCGTGCCTGCTCTCCTGGCTGCCGATCGTGGGCGATCCGCTCTGCGCCGTGGCAGGCTGGCTGCGCCTGCCCTTCTGGCCTTGCGCCGGCTACATGCTGGTTGGCAAGTTCCTGCGCTACCTGTGCATGACGACGGTGCTGCTGTGGATGTTTCCGCGGTGACCGCAGGCCACCGTCCGGGTCGCAACGCTGCTGTCCGATAATTCGTCCAACAGAAGGGCGACATGGACAGTTTCCATCAACTGATGACCGAATTGCGCGGCGGGATCACGCCGCAGGAGGGGTCCCTGCTGCGGCGCCTGGCGTCGGCATGCCGCGACGGCTGCATCGTCGAAGTGGGATCTTTCCGCGGCAAGTCGGCCATCGCGCTGGCCTTCGGCGTGCGGGACATCGAGGCCCCGGCTGCACGTCCGGAAATCTATTGCATCGAACCGCATCGGCCGTTCACCGGCTTCTACGGCGGCGCGTTCGGTCCGGCGGACCGCGGCGCTTTCTATGCGGCCATGGGGGCGACGGAAGCTTTCCGCGAGGTCGCGCTCGTCAATCTCTCGAGCGAGGAGGTCACGCCCTCGTGGACGCGCCAGGTCGGCCTGCTGTTCATCGACGGTGACCATCACTACCCGGGCGTCAAGCGGGACTTCGACTGCTGGGATCCGCACGTGCCGCAAGGCGGCATCGTTGCCTTCGACGACGCCAGGGATCCGGCATGCGGCCCGCACCGGCTCGTGCATGAAATCCTCACGGGTGGCCGCTATGACGTCGTCGAGCGGACCGGGAAGATCGTCGTGCTGCGAAAGCTCGAGCCGGCCGGCCACCAGAAGGCCGCCGGTGCGGGCAGGCGCATCCTGGTCGCCTGCGACCGCGTCCTTGCCGCCGGCGGCCTGTTCCGGTTCGACCGCGCCGGGCGCGTGCTGCAGGAATGGGGGCAC
Organism: Ramlibacter sp.; assembly: GCA_021156245.1. Lineage (GTDB taxonomy): Bacteria > Pseudomonadota > Gammaproteobacteria > Burkholderiales > Burkholderiaceae_C > Ramlibacter. The sequence continues at coordinate 6,716 of JAJNBO010000051.1, forward strand.
GAGGTGGCCTTCGTGTCCCTGTCCGACCGGCGCGAGGCGGACTTCGATACGGCCCTGCCGGTGCTGACCTTCGGGGAAGCTGCTGCCCGGACCTGGGACGCCGTGATGGTGCCGGGGGCCGGCTTCTCCGAACCCATCATCCGCCGCTTCAGCGAGCTGAGGGATCCGCGTTTCGGCGTGCGCATCCAGCATGTGCTCAACGACCAGACTCGGCGCGCGGCCTTCCAGGAAGTCAATGCGCAGCTGGCGCCGCACGTCGTGCTCTTCAACAACCTGGCGTGGCCGGCCGGCTCGTACACCGAATTCTCGGGTGACCGGTTCCACGTGCTGCTCGGCGCGGTCGATTCGCGCCGGTTCCGCCCGGCGCCCTATCGCGCACATCCCTTGACGGCCGGACGTTGGGTGGTCGGCGGGCTGGCGAACAAGAACCCGGAGGCGCTGGTGGCGGCGCTGCAGCTGCTGCCGGAGGACGTGACCCTGCGGCTGTTCGGACATGACACCAGCGGGCTGGCAGGGCGGCACGCCGACTTGATGGCCGCGGGCCGGCTGCAGCTTGCCGGGCCGATCGGCACGGACGACCTCGCCGAGTTCTATCGCCGGGTGGACTGCGTCGTCTCCGCGGAAACCTTCGCTGGCTGGGCCAACCTCGCCGCCGAGGCGATGGCCAGCGGCGTGCCCGTGGTCTGCACCCGCCCTGGCACCGAGGCGTTCGCCGAGCACCTGGAGACCGCGCTCGTCGTGGAGCAGCCAGCGCCACGGGATCTGGCCGACGCCATCCTGCGCCTGCGGAACGATGCGGCACTCTGCTCGGCGCTGGCCGACGAAGGCCGACGGCGCATCGAGGAATGGCCCTGGGAGCGGTATGCGCGCGACCTGCTGCAGCATTGCGCGCACGACGGAAAGCACCACTACGCGAGCTGCCCGGAGCTGGGCCTCTTCGGCAAGTGGCCGCTCGCGGAACGCCTGCAGGGCCTGGACCCCGTGCTGGACGCCGCGGCGGATTGCAGCATCATCGACTTCGGCGCGGCGGAAGGACTGGTGGGAAGGGAGCTCCTGATGCGCGGAGCATCCCTCGTGCACGGCTTCGAGCTGGACCCGGCACGCGTCGCGGACGCCCGCAGGCTCTGCGCCGGCTTCCCAGGTGCGCAATTCCGGGTCGCCGATCTTTCCAGCTGGGACAGCTTCCATCCGGCGCATCGGGACCTGCTGCAGGACCGCTATGACATCGTGCTGTATCTCGGCATCCATCATCACCTGCCGCCAGGCGGCCGGATGGCGGTGCTGCGGGAAGCGGCGCGGATGGCGTCCAGGTACTTCGCGGTTCGCATGCCGGACCGATGCTTCGCCGAGGACGGCGTGGACGCCGTCCTCAAGGCGGCGGGCCTGGTGCGGCTGGGCGGCGACGCGGGCCCGGCGGATCGCCATCTCGGCTCCGTGCACATCTATCGGCGCGAGGCGGCGACGCACTGAAGACCATGGACAAGCACTTCGTCTCCTACCCGAAATCCGGCCGCACGTGGATCCGCTACATGCTGGTCCAGCTTGCGCCGCAGCAGGACATCCACTTCCACCACGACCACTTCGAATTCAACGACGGCGCCTGCCCGCCGCACGACTTCAGCATCGAGCGCAGGCTGAAGGAATACGCGCACGTCGAACGGCTGGTCTACCTGGAACGGGATCCGCGCGACGTGATGGTCAGCCTGTACCACCAGATCACCGGCCGCTTCCGCGATTTCTTCCACTACGAGGGCTCGCTGTCCGAGTTCATCCGCGACCCTTACTTCGGCGCCGCGAACCTGCTGGAATTCCGCCGCATGTGGGAGGAGGTCGTCCGTCGCCGGGGCTTCCTGAAGGTCACCTACGAACAGTGCCACCAGGATGCCCGCGGCACGCTGCGCCGCATCGCGGAGTACTACGGACTGGAGGCTCCGCCGGAACGGCTCGAGGCGGCCGTGGCCGAAGGCGCATTCGAGCGCATGCGTTCCGTGGAGATCGAGGAGGCCTTTCCGCAGCCCTGGTTGCGCCCCCGCAACGGCATGACCAAGGTGCGCAAAGGCAAGGTCGGCAGCCACGCGGAGGAACTCGGGCCGGCTGACATCGCGTACCTGGACGCGATCTTCTTCGCGCCTGGCAACTAGGACAAGGCCGTTGCAGGCGAGCTACCTGCCGCCGGCCTACACGTTGAACAGGAAGTTCATCACGTCGCCATCCTTGACGACGTATTCCTTGCCTTCGCTGCGCATCTTGCCCGCGTCCTTCGCGCCCTGCTCGCCCTTGTACGCGATGTAGTCGTCGTAGGCGATGGTCTGGGCGCGGATGAAGCCGCGCTCGAAATCGGTGTGGATCACGCCCGCGGCCTGCGGGCCCGTTGCGCCGATCGGCACCGTCCACGCGCGCACCTCCTTCTCGCCCGCCGTGAAATACGTCTGCAGCCCGAGCAGCTTGAAGGCCGCGCGGATCAGGCGGTTCAGCCCCGGCTCGTCCTGCCCGATCTCGGCAAGGAACATCTCCTTGTCCTCTTCGGGCATCTCCGCGATCTCGGATTCGATCTTCGCGCAGATCGCCACCACGGGCGCGTTCTGCGTCTTCGCGTACTCGCGCAGCCGGTCGAGGTGCGGGTTGTTCTCGAAACCGCCCTCGTCCACGTTGCCCACGAACATCGCAGGCTTGGCGGTGATCAGGAACAGCGGCTTCAGCAGCGCCTTCTCGTCGTCGGTCAGCTGCAACGTGCGCACCGGCCGCCCTTCGTTCAGCGCGGCCTGCACCTTGGGCAGCAACTGCACGTACTTCGCCGCTTCCTTGTCGTTGCCCGACTTGGCCTGCTTGGAGTAACGCTGCAGGGTCTTGTCCACCGTTCCCAGGTCCGCCAGGCACAGCTCCGTCTGGATCACCTCGATATCGGAGACCGGGTCCACCTTGCCGGCCACGTGGATCACGTTCGCATCCTCGAAGCAACGGACCACGTTGACCACCGCGTCGGTTTCGCGGATGTGGGCGAGGAACTGGTTGCCCAGGCCTTCGCCCTTGCTGGCGCCGGCCACCAGCCCGGCAATGTCGACAAACTCGACAATGGCTGGCACGATGCGCTCAGGCTTGACGATGTCCGCGAGGGCGGCAAGGCGGGGATCGGGCAGTTCGACCACCCCGACGTTGGGCTCGATGGTGCAGAACGGATAGTTTTCGGCGGCAATCCCTGCCTTGGTCAACGCATTGAACAAGGTGGATTTGCCGACGTTGGGCAGACCCACGATCCCGCACTTCAAACTCATGTCAGTTCCTGCAAATGAAGCCGGAAAGTGTATGCGATGG
>JAJNBO010000506.1 GCA_021156245.1 Ramlibacter sp.
TAGATCTCCTGGAACTCGTAGGCCTCGGTGTCGGCCGTGCCGGTCATGCCGGACAGCTTGCCGTACAGGCGGAAGTAGTTCTGGAACGTGATGGACGCCAGCGTCTGGTTCTCCGGCTGGATCGCCACGCCTTCCTTGGCTTCCACGGCCTGGTGCAGGCCGTCGCTCCAGCGGCGGCCCGCCATCAGGCGGCCGGTGAACTCGTCGACGATGATGATCTCGCCGTCCTGCACCACGTACTGCTGGTCGCGGTGGTACAGGTGGTTGGCCCGCAGCGCCGCGTTGAGGTGGTGCATCAGCGAGATGTTCGCCGGGTCGTACAGGGTGGCTCCCTCGGGAATGAGGCCCATGCCCGCGAGGATGCGCTCGGCGTTCTCGTGGCCCTGTTCGGTGAGGAAGGCCTGGTGCGTCTTCTCGTCGATGGTGAAGTCGCCCGGCTTGGTGACGCCTTCGCCCGTGCGCGGGTCGGCCTCGCCCTCCTGCTTGACCAGCAGGGGGATGACCTTGTTCATCGCGATGTACAGGTCGGTGTGGTCTTCCGCCTGGCCGCTGATGATCAGCGGCGTGCGCGCCTCGTCGATCAGGATCGAGTCGACCTCGTCGACGATGGCGTAGTTCAGGCCGCGCTGCACGCGGTCCCCGGTCTCGTACACCATGTTGTCGCGCAGGTAGTCGAAGCCGTACTCGTTGTTGGTGCCGTACGTGATGTCGGCGTTGTACGCGGCCTGCTTTTCCTCGCGCGGCATCTGCGGCAGGTTGACGCCGACGGACAGGCCGAGGAAGTTGTACAGCTTGCCCATCCACTGGGCATCGCGGTTGGCGAGGTAGTCGTTGACCGTCACGACGTGCACGCCCTTGGCCGGCAGCGCGTTCAGGTACACGGCCAGCGTGGCGGTGAGCGTCTTGCCCTCGCCGGTGCGCATCTCCGCCACCTTGCCCTGGTGCAGCGCGAGGCCGCCCATCAACTGGACGTCGAAGTGCCGCATGCGCATCACGCGCTTGGAGCCCTCGCGCACGACCGCGAAGGCTTCGGGGAGCAATTCGTCCAGGGTCGCGCCCTGGGCGAGGCGGTCGCGGAATTCCTGCGTCTTGGCTTGCAGCTGCTCGTCGGAAAGCTGCTCCAGCTTCGGCTCGAGCGCGTTGATCTGCTCGACGGTGCGCCGGTACTGCTTGAGCAGGCGGTCGTTGCGGGAGCCGAAGATTTTGGTCAGGAAGTTGTTGGCCATGGGCGCGGGTCGTGCCGGGCAGTCCCTGGGGAGCGGTCCGGCGGCGCAGTCCTTTTGTGGTTCAGCAGGAACAGATGGAGCCGCTGCCCGCCTTCGCAAGGGCGGTGGCGCAGCGGCCAAAGCCCCGCATTTTAACTGTGCGGGGCGGTTCCGAGTGGAGGGGGGACGTCAGCGGCCCATGCGCCCCGTGGCGGGGGTGGGCTGCGGGGTGGCCTCGGCCACCTTGGCCAGCGCCGCGGTGTTCTGCGGGCCGGACAGGAACTTGTGGGGATCCTGCTGCACGCCCTGCACCAGGACTTCGAAGTGCAGGTGCGGGCCGGTGGAGCGGCCGGTGGACCCCACCTCGGCCAGCTTCTGGCCGCGCTTGACCAGGTCGCCCTTCTTCACGAGCAGCTTCGAGGCGTGCGCATAGCGCGTCACGAGGTTGTTGCCGTGGTCGACTTCCACCATGTTGCCGAACTGGGAGTGCATCTCGGACGCGACCACCACGCCGCCGGCGGCAGCCAGGATCGGGGCGCCGGTGTCGGCCTGGAAGTCCAGCCCGGTGTGCAGCGCGGACCGGCCGGTGAACGGGTCGATGCGCCAGCCGTAGGCCGAGCCCACGTTCCCGCCCTGCACGGGCTTCTGCGTGGGGACCATCATCTTCTTCAGGCGCTGGTCGATCAGGCGGGACTCCATCACGGTCAGCAGGTCGCCCCGGTCGCCGGTGAGCCGGTCGAGATCGTCGAGGGTGGCTTGCAGCTCCTGCATCGAGAGGGAGTTGCCTTCCACCAGGATGCCGCCACGCGCGGGCGCCGAGCGCACCTCGCTCGGGTTGATGCCGGCCAGCCCGGACACGCGCTCGCCGAGCGCCTCGAGCTGCAGCATCTTGGCCTGCATGTCCCCCAGCTTGCGCGCCATGGCGTCGAGGTTCTCGCGCATGAAGCGGTCACGCTGTTCGAGTTCGTGCTGCGCGCCGACCAGGGGCCACTGCCCCGTCTTCAGCACGAGGTAGTGATACAGGCCGCCTGCCACCAGCATGAGCACCAGCGACGCGATCGCCAGCGCGCAGGCCAACCTGGTCCCGCTGAGGTGAATGGCGCGGCTTTTCGCCAGCCAGGCATCCGTGATAATGAATTGCACTTCTCTGCTCCCCTCTCGTCCCGCAACCACCGCAATGAACCGCCGCCACCACCCGGTGCCCCTCCACGAGGCTGCCGAGGATTCGCCCACGTTCGCGCGCCTGGCACAACTCGCGCGCGAATCGACGGAACGGCTCCAGGCGATCGAATCGCTGATTCCTGCTCCCTTGCGTGCTTCCATCCGACCGGGGCCCATCGAGGGGACCACCTGGTGCCTGCTCGTGGAAGGCAACGCCGCCGCCGCGAAGCTTCGTCAGGTCCTGCCTCTCCTGACAGCGAAGCTCTGCAGTTGCGGACACGAGGTTACCGCGATCCGCCTGAAGGTTGGAAGCCTCAAGAGGTAACGGGGCCGTCCGCTCCGCGCGGGCCGCAGCATCCAGGTGGACGAGCATCCGATCGAGCACCAGCCCCAGTTCCGCGGGGTGGTCCAGGAAGAACTCCGCGCGCGAATCGCGGTCGTCGCGTCCGATCCGCACGGTGAGCCAGTCCGGCGCCGCCGCCTCGAACACGGGCTCGTCGTTCACGTCGTCGCCGAAGAACACGGCGCAGTCAGCGCGGGCATGCTCCACCAGCGTGTGCATGGCCCGCCCCTTGTCGTGCGCCCCG
>JAJNBO010000507.1 GCA_021156245.1 Ramlibacter sp.
AGCGTGTGGTAGCTGCGATGCCGCTCGCTGTAGGCGGCGACGAGCTGGTTGAACAGCCCGCGCGGCACTTCGGCCGCGCCCAGCTCCGTCCACATCCGCTGCCAGGAGTCGACCGTGATGCTCACCGGTTGCTGGCGGTCGTGCGGGCCATGGCTTCCTTCACTTCGCGCCCGAGCTCGATGACCGCCATCGCGTAATAGCTGGACCAGTTGTAGCGCGTGATGACGTAGAAGTTCTCCGTGCCGGCCACGTAGGTGGGCGGGTCGCCGCCGTTCTGCAGCTCGATCAGCGCCAAGGGACCCTTGTGCTCCAGCGCCGCGCCCTCCAGCACCGCGCCCTTGGCCTGGAAGCTTTCCACGCCGAACGTGGGCAGGATGTCGGGCGCCATCAGCGCGTCGAGGGCCAGTTTGTCGGGGTCGAAGCGCACCGGGTAGTGCGTGGGCATGCCGGTGTTCCAGCCGTAGCCCTTGAAGTAGTTCGCCACCGAGCCGATCACGTCGTCGGCGCTGTTCACCAGGTCGATGGTCTTGTCGCTGTCGTAGTCCACGCCCCAACGCGCCACGCTCGTCGGCATGAACTGCGGCATGCCCCAGGCGCCGGCGTAGCTGCCGACCGGGCGCAGCGGATTGGTGCGCTGCGCCGCGTGCGAGGCGAGGAATTGCTCCAGCTCGCCGCGGAAGTACTGCCGGCGCTCGGCGGCACGCGGATGGCTGTCCGGAAAGTCGAACGACAGGGTGGCCAGCGCGTCGAGGATGCGGAAGTCGCCGAGCTGCCGGCCGTAGATCGTCTCGACGCCGATGATGCCGACGATGATTTCCGCCGGTACGCCGAACTCCTCCGCCGCGCGGTCGAGCGTGCGCTTGTTCTCCTCCCAGAAGCGTACGCCGGCCTGGATGCGGGTGGCATCGATGAAGCGGCTGCGGTAGACGCGCCAGTTCTTGGGCTGTGTCGTCGGCGCCGGCTGCATCAGGCGCGACACCACCGACAGGTTCTGCGCCTGGCTGATCATCTTGCGCACCCAGTCGCGGGGCAGGCCGCGCTTCTCGGCGATCTGGTCGGCGAACTGCATCGCGTCCTCGCGCTCCGCATACGGCGGGCCGCTGCGCTGCCGTCCGTTCCCGGCCCGCGTGGCCGGGGCGGGCTTGATGCCTTTGGCAAGAGATGCTGCGGCCCGCGCCGCGGGACTCTGTTCAGGCGCTTCCGGTTGGGCCGGCGCCGCGGCCGGCAGGAGGAGCAGGGCCGCCATCAAGGCGGCCCCGGTGGAGGAAAGTCGAAAGAACATCAATGAGGCCACGAAAGCTGTTGGAACTCGCGCCGCAGCGCGGGCAGGGAGGCTCCCGGGGCCCGCGCGTACCGCTGGGCTTCGAGTTTCAGGAGCCAATCCGCCAATCCTCTCGCATCTGCGCCGAACCGTGTGGTGACGAGTTTCGCGATTTCGCGCGGCGGCGTCGCTTCACCGGTGTCCAACCCTGCCTGCCGCAGGCGTTTGCGGGCCCGCGACAGCAGCCTCAACCATGGATCGTGCTGCAGCCTGTCCCACCAGCTCCACACGGCGCCCGCCAGGGCCACGATCACCACCAGGAAGATCAACACCCGGCTGAGGTCTTCCCATCCGGGCGACCGGAAGCCCAGGTTCCGCAGGATGTTGAGCTGGCGGCTTTGCGTGTAGTTCAGGATCCACTGGTTCCACCCGTTGTTCATGGCCTCCCACGCCGCGCGCAGGTTGGCCGACAGCGTGGGGTTCACCGTGTCCATGGCGCTGGCCAGCACGCCGCGGGGCGCAACCAGCCGCTGGAAGGCGCCGGTGCGGCCGGGGGAGACCACCGCCGTCGGGTCGACACGGACCCAGCCGCGCGTTTCGAGCCACACCTCGGTCCACGCGTGCGCATCGCTCTGCCGCACCACCCAGTAGCCATCCACCGAGTTCACCTGGCCCCCCTGGTAGCCGGTGACCACGCGCGCGGGGATGCTCATGGCGCGCATCAGCACCACGAACGCCGAGGCGATGTGCTCGCAAAAGCCCTGCTTGCGGTCGAACCAGAACTCGTCGGCGGTGTGCTGTCCATACACGCCCGGCTCCAGGGTGTAGGTGTAGCCGCCGGTGCGCAGCTCGCGCAGGCCCGCCTGGATCAGCGAGAGCGCGTCGCCCGACGGGTTCTCGCGCATCAGCCGGCCGGCAAGCTCTAGCGTGCGCGGGTTGAAGCCGGGCGGCAGGTTGGTGTATTCGGGCAGCACCGAGATGCGCTGCTGCGGGCCGTGGCGGAAATTGACATGGCTCACCGCCTGGTAGCGCAGCAGGTCGACCACGGGCCGCGAAGCGACCCATTGCAGCTCGCTCGTCATGGCCGTCTGCAGGTTCGGCGCCACGGGCGGCTGCGTGCCGGCGTCCAGCAACAGCAGCCAGGGCCGGTTGTTCGGCTCCATCGTGATCTCGTAGCGCACCGGCGTGCCGAAAGCCACCAGCTGCGGATCGCCGAGCGTGGGTGGCGGGAAGCGCAGCATGGCGCGGGCCATGAGGGGCCGCCACTCGCGGCCGTCGAACTGGCTCAGCACCGGGCCGCGGAAATAGAGGTCGCGCTGCGCAGGCGGGGACCCTTCGAACTTGACGCGGAAGGCCACGCTGTCGTCGAGGGCGAGCGAGGCGATGTTGCCCACCTGCATCTGCGCGGACAGGCCGCTGCGCCCGCTCAT
>JAJNBO010000508.1 GCA_021156245.1 Ramlibacter sp.
TGCTTGAGGTCGTCGCCATGGATGTACTCCATCACGAGGAAGGCGACGTCGGCGTCCCTGTCGGAGTCGTAGACGCTGACGATGTTGGGATGCTGCAGCCGGGCGGCGGAGCGGGCCTCGGTGCGGAAGCGGTGCTCGTATTCGGCGGCCGCTTCTTCCGACAGGTTTTCGACCTTGACGGTCTTGATCGCGACGCGCCTGTCCAGGTTGGGATCGCGGCCCTCATACACCACGCCCATGGCCCCTTTGCCAAGGACACGGAGTACTTCGTACCGCCCCAACTTTTTCAGAGTCACTTCAGCGTCGTCGCGGGTAACAGGTGGAAACGCATTCTAGCCCGCGCCCCCCCTGCAACCCCCTCTTCCTCACCCTCGGGTGCGTGCCGATGTGTTGCGTTTGGCACGCAACAACGCCTCCGCATAGGCCTTTGTAAAGTGCCGATCCAGCAGCTGTTGCACCCATTGCGTGGGCTTGCCCTTGCGCGCGGCGTAGTCCTTGACGAATGCATCCCACGCCCGGGCGGACTCGAAGAGACGCCCGCCGCTCCCGAGCAGCCGGGTCTTCAGTGCGTCCGGGTCGAATTCGTGCAGCACGCCTTCGATCACTTCGCGCACCGCTTCGGCCATGGCCTGCTGGTGCGCCGCCAGTTCGGTGGCGACCTGCGCCACCGCGCGGTCCGCCGGCAGGAAGCCCGCCGAGGCGGCCTGTCCCCCGAACAGGTAATACAGCTTGGTCTCCAGCGGCGAATCCATGCGCAGCGGGTTCACCTCGCGCGGCTCCACCATCGTGCGGTCGTCGGCGCGCACGTCCTGGCGCGACACCGCCGCTGCGTGCGACACCTGCAGCAGCGCCTGCAGCGCGATGCGCGTCAGGCGGCCTATCGCTTCCAGTTCACCCTGCGTGAGCGCACCCTGCCCCATCGCCTCCAGGCCGAGGCCCGCGAAAAAGGGCTTCAGGTCGGTCGCGGGCGCCAGGGCGTCCGCGCGCAGCACGCCGCCAGGGGAGCCGGGGCCGAAGGTGCTGTGGAAGCCCCAGTCCCCGAACGGGTCGTCCTCCGGCCGGAAGGGCACCGTCTCGGGCCCCGTGTCGCGAACCAGGTCTGCGGCCTGCCGTTCGAAGTCGGACCAGGGATCGCCCGCGGCGCCCGCACTCGCCGAAGCGGGCGGAGGCTCCGGCCGCGTGTCGTCTCCCCCCGGTTCGCAGACCAGCCGGTACGCGGAGACGTACATGGCGTGCCCGGGGGCCAGGATGCCGTGCGCGCCCGGCGGCAGCTCGCCGCCGGGGATCTCGACGCCGTTCACCACGGACAGCACGTGGAAGTGCAATTGCTCGGTCTCGTTCCACACGCTCAGGTGTCGCCGCGACACGTTGCGCTCGGGGTCCGGCAGGCAGACGCTGCAGTCGGTGTCGCGGCCGAGGGTCAGGACCGGGTCGCCCTGCTTGAGGCGACGCGTCACCTCGAACCCCGGTCCGGAGATATGGATGTCCAGCGCCATGCCGCCGCGCTCAGCCGCCGATGGAGAAACTGGCCACCGGCGCGGCCTCGGCGTCGCGGTCGCAGCCCAGCGTGATCTGGCCCTGGCCCACGAGGTAGCACTCCGTGCGGCGCAGCACCACCGGTTCGGCCTGGCCGCCGAAGTACACCCAGGTGCCGAAGCTGGAGGCGTCGGACAGCACGAACTGGCCGCCGCGCCATTCGACCGCGGCGTGGATGCGCGACACGCGCGAATCGTTGACGGGCAGGTCCGCCGTCACGGCGCGCCCCAGCGTGATGCGTCCGCCGCGAGGCTGCAGCCGGCGCGTCTGCCCGCCGATGGTGATGTCCAGGGCCGCCGTCTCGACGCCGGACTTGAACATCGACACGCCCATCACCGTGGCTTCGGCGTCGCGCTCCGCTTGCCATTCGACGCGGAACACCTCGGTCGCCTCGGCCTTGCCGCGCAGGAAGATCGGGCCCAGGCTGCGCAGCTTCGCCTGCAGAGCGGCCGGCAGGGCATCCCGCACGCGCTGCGAGGTGAGGATCTGGTCGGCGCCGGCGAGGTCCGCCAGGCGTGCCGCGCTGTTGACGGCGTCGCCGTAGCAGTCGCCCTCGATCTCGACGACTTCGCCGGATTCGATGCCCATCTGCATCTGCACGGGGTGGCCAGTTCCGCCGGGCCGCACGGGTTTGTGCTGCAGCCTCTCCTGGATGGCGATGCAGGCGACGAGGGCCTGGTCCTCCTGCGGGAAGACCACGAACAGGCCGTCGCCGAGCAGCTTGACCACGCGGCCGTTGTGCTGCTCGAAGATCTTGGCCAAGGCCGTCGTGAGCTGCGTCACGAAGCGTCCGGCGGTCTCGTCGCCGAGGCGCTCGAAGATGCCCGTGCTCCCAACGAGGTCAGCGAATACGACGGAGGCCATGCGCGGCCATTGTATGCCCGAGGTTGCGCCGGCCAAGCGGTGGGACCCCTAAGGCACGGGCGCGTTCACCACAGGTGCAGCAGGTTCAGACCAGGGACAGCTTGTGGCTCTTGACGAGTCCTGCCCAGTAAGCCACTTCCCGACGCAACCGCGCCCCGAACTCATCCGGCGTGCCGCCGAGTGCGCGATAGCCGAAGGCCTGGATGCCCGCCGCCACGGCAGGCCGGAGGAGGACCTGGTTCACGTCGGCGTTGATCCGCTCCACGACCTTCGCAGGCGTCGCCGC
>JAJNBO010000509.1 GCA_021156245.1 Ramlibacter sp.
CAAGTCCGCGTGGAGCTGGGCGTCGGCGTGGTCCAGCTCCAGCCCGGGCACGCGGAAGCCGAGGACGTACTCGATGCGGCCGAGCGACTGGCCCTGGCCGCGCGCGCCATGCCGTCCCGGGCCGCGATCGCCGACCCCCTGACCGGGGAAGCCGCCGCGGTGGAGCAGGCGCGCATCGAACCGCGCAAGCGCCCGGCTTTCGTGCGGCCCGCCCGTCAGGCTTCCGCCCTCCAACGCGGCGCGCGCTGACCAACCAAAAGCCTTACCGCGCATACACTGGGGGTTTCCAGAAGCAACAACATGCGACGCTATTGGCTGGTCTTCTCCCAGGCGGTCACCGTGCTGCTGGCGGCCTATTTCGTGGTCATGACGATGAAGCCGGAATGGCTGAGCTCGCGTCCCGTGGCCACTGCAACTTCCAGCGGAATCTCCCTGAACGAAGCTCCGACGCCCGCGGGGGCGCCGCCGCCGGTGGGCAGCTTCCGGGCCGCGGCGCAGAAGGCGTCGCAGGCCGTGGTGAGCATCAACACCAGCAAGGCCGGCGACCGGCCTTCCGCGAACGACCCGTGGTTCCGCTTCTTCTTCGGTGACCAGGGCTCCGCGCCCCAGAGCGGCCTGGGCAGCGGCGTGATCATCAGCCAGGACGGCTTCATCCTCACCAACAACCACGTGGTGGAGGGCGCCACGGAGATCGAGGTCGCGCTGAACGACAGCCGCAAGACGCGCGCCAAGGTCATCGGCACCGATCCCGAGACGGACCTGGCCATCCTGAAGATCAACCTGGACCGCCTGCCGGTGATCACGCTGGGCAACTCGGACGCCCTGCAGGTGGGCGACCAGGTGCTGGCCATCGGCAACCCGTTCGGCGTCGGACAGACCGTCACCAGCGGCATCGTCAGCGCGCTCGGGCGCAACCAGCTGGGCATCAACACCTTCGAGAACTTCATCCAGACGGACGCCGCCATCAACCCCGGCAACTCCGGCGGCGCGCTGGTGGATGTCAACGGCAACCTGATGGGGATCAACACCGCGATCTACTCGCGCTCCGGCGGCAGCATGGGCATCGGTTTCGCCATCCCCGTCTCCACCGCCAAGCTGGTGCTCGAGGGCATCGTGAAGGACGGGGTCGTCACCCGCGGCTGGATCGGCGTGGAGCCGGCGGACCTGTCGCCCGAGCTGATGGAAACCTTCGGCGTGCGGGCGCGCAAGGGCGTGCTGATCACCGGCGTGCTGCAGAACGGGCCGGCGGCCCAGGCCGGCGTGAAGCCGGGGGACGTGGTGGTGCAGGTGGGCGGCAAGGACGTGGCGAACGTGTCCGAACTGCTGTCCATGGTCGCTGCCCTCAAGCCGGGCGTCGCCACGCCGTTCAAGCTGCAGCGGCGCGACGACAGCGTGGAAGTGACCGTCACCCCGGGCAAGAGGCCGAAGCCGAGGCAGCAGCAGATGCCGCAGGGTGTGCCGCCGCGTTGAGGCCTGCGCCCCCCGCCATCAGGGCTTGGCGGCCTCGCTGCCTTCTTCCGGCGCCTTGGTGTGCTTGATGAAGAAGCCCGCGGCCCAGATGCCGACTTCGTACAGGATGACCATCGGGACGGCCAGCGCGAGCTGGGACACCACGTCCGGCGGCGTGATGATCGCCGCGATGATGAACGCCAGCACGATGAAATAGCCGCGGAACTCCTTGAGCTTTTCGATGGGCACGATGCCCATGCGTGCCAGCACGATCACCGCGATCGGCACCTCGAAGGCGCAGCCGAAGGCAATGAACATCGTCATCACGAAACTCAGGTAAGCCTCGATGTCCGGCGCGGCCGTGATGCTCTTGGGCGCGAAACTCTGGATGAACGCGAATACCTGGCCGAACACGAAGAAGTAGCAGAACGCCACGCCCATGAAGAACAGGATGGTGCTGGAAACAACGAGGGGCAGCACCAGCTTCTTCTCGTGCGAGTACAGGCCGGGCGCCACGAAAGCCCACACCTGCCACAGCACCACGGGCAGCGCGATCAGGAAGGCCGCCATCAGCATGATCTTCAGCGGCACCATGAAAGGCGAGATCACCGAGGTGGCGATCAGGGTCGCGCCCTTGGGCAGGTGCGCAACGAGCGGCGCGGCCAGGATGTCGTAGAGTGCGCCGGGCCCCGGCCAGAGCGCCAGCACCGCCGTCACCACGCCGATGGCGATGATGGCCTTGATCAGCCGGTCGCGCAGCTCGACGAGGTGCGCGACGAAGGGCTGCTCGGTACCGGCCAGCTCGTCTTCCGGGTCTTTTTCGGATGTGGACATGGGGAAACGGCCGGCGTCGCCGGGCCCGCTTTCAGTTGAACTTCTGCGGGCGGTACTTTGCCACACGTGCGGCGCCGGACAGCGCGCGGGTGCGAACGCCGTTGCGGGCCTTGTACCAGTGCGGCATGGCGCCCTGCTTCAGGCGCCACTTCTTCCTGGGATTCCTGTACTCCGGGAACGACGGCGGCTCCTGCAGCGCGCCCTGCGCGGTGCTGGTGGCGTCCTGCCAGGTCTTCTCGAAGTCGGACGCGGCGGTGTTGACGGAGGACTCGACATCCCGCGCCGCGCTTTCCACCGTCTCCTTCATCTTCTTGAGCTCGTCCAGGTCCATGGACCGGTTGACCTCCGCCTTGACGTCGGCCACGTAGCGCTGCGCCTTGCCCAGGAGCGTGCCCACC
>JAJNBO010000052.1 GCA_021156245.1 Ramlibacter sp.
GACTCCAGCCAGTACTTGGCCGCGCAGCCGCTGTAGTAGCTGGTGCCGCAAGCCAGGATCAGCACGTTGTCGACCTGCTTGAAGACCGACAGCGCCTTGTCGCCGAACAGCTCCGGCATGATGTTCAGCACGCCTTCGAGCGTGTCGCCGATGGCGCGCGGCTGCTCGAAGATCTCCTTCTGCATGTAGTGGCGATAGGGGCCGAGTTCGGCCGCGCCGCTGTGCGCCTGCACCGTCTTGACCGGCCGCGTCACGGGCTTGTGGCTGCGGTCGACGATCCAGTAGCGCCCCAGTTGCAGGTCGACGATGTCGCCTTCTTCCAGGTAGACGATCTGGTCCGTGACGCCCGCCAGCGCCATCGCGTCGCTGGCCAGGAAGTTCTCGTCCTTGCCGACGCCCAGCACCAGCGGTGAGCCCGCACGCGCGCCGACCACGCGGTGCGGCTCGTCCTTGCAGAACACCGCGATCGCGTAAGCCCCATGCAATTGGCCGAGTGCCGCCTTCACGGCCTCGAACAGGTCTCCTTCGTAGAGGCTGTCCACCAGGTGGGCGATCACCTCGGTGTCGGTCTGGCTGTTGAACTTGTAGCCCTTGGCCTGCAGTGCCGCGCGCAACTCGTCGTGGTTCTCGATGATGCCGTTGTGGACCAGCGCGACGCGGCCAGGGGCGGACGCCGCGGCTTCCCCGGCGCCATGGCTGAAGTGCGGATGCGCGTTGTGCACGGCGGGCGCGCCGTGCGTGGCCCAACGGGTGTGCGCAATGCCGGTGCCGCCCGCGATGCGTTCCGTGGCCACCTGGTCGGCCAGTTCGGCGACGCGCGCCGTGCTGCGCGCGCGCTTCAGGCCGTCCGCATACACGGCAACGCCGCAGGAGTCGTAGCCGCGGTATTCCAGCCGCTGCAGGCCCTGCACGAGGATGGGGACGATATCGCGGGTGGAAACCGCGCCGACGATGCCGCACATGTTGCGCCTTTCAAGCTCAGATGCAGGCACTGTAGGCGTGCGGTCGTGCAATATGGGTGCTAAATGATCGACGTTTTGAACTTTTCATTCATGTCATGAGCGTTCTGCAATAAAATTCCGAAATGATGCCAAAGGAGAAATCATCGGACATCGACCAGGCCGATTTGGCGATCCTTGCCCAGCTCCAGGACAACAGCGCCCTGAGCAACCTGGAACTGGCAAAGAAGGTGCACATCTCGCCGGCCACGTGCTTGCGCCGCGTGAAGCGGCTGTGGGATGCCGGGTTGATCGAGGGCGAGGTGGCCTTGCTCAATCGCGAGCGCCTGGCCGCGACCCTGGGGCACGGCCTGGAAGCCGTGGTGGAGGTGTCGCTGGACCGGCAGGGCAGCGAAGAGCAGGAGGCCTTCGAGGCCCGGGTGATCGAGGACGATGCCGTGCAGCAGTGCTATCGCGTGTCGCCCGGCCCGGACTTCATCCTCGTCGTCTATGCGCGCGACATGCCTGACTACCTGGCGCTTGCGCAGCGCCTGTTCAGCAGCGATGCGAACGTGCGCAACGTCAAGGCCTTCTTCTCGGTGCGGCGCGCGAAGTTCCGGCCGCGCATCGCATTGCCGCGCACGTCGCGCTGAGCGTTCACTTCTTCGCGGGTTTCTTCGGCCGCTCCCAGGACTCGATCGTCACCTGCCGGCCGCGGGCAACGGTCAGCTTGCCGGGCTCGGTGTCCTTGTGGATCACGGAGCCGGCGCCGATGGTGCCGCCCTGCTTCACCGTCACCGGCGCCACCAGCACGCAATTGCTGCCGACGTGCACGTCGGCCTCGATCACGGTGCGGTTCTTGTTGGCGCCGTCGTAGTTGGCCGTGATGCTGCCCGCGCCGTAGTTCACGCGTTCGCCGACCGCCGAATCGCCGAGGTAAGCGAGGTGGTTGGCCTTGGCGCCGCGGGCCATCGTCGAATTCTTCACTTCGACGAAGTTGCCGATGTGCACCTCCGGGCCGAGCTGGGCGCCGGGACGCAGCCGTGCGAACGGCCCCACGAGGGCGCCCTCGCCGATGTCCACGCCGGCCTTCTCGCCGTCGATATGGGTGAACGCATGGATCACCGCGCCGGCGGCGATGCGCGCGTTGGCGATGACGCAGTTCGCGCCGATGCGCACGTCGTCGCCCAGGCTCACGTTGCCCTCGAAGACGCAGTTGACGTCGATCTCCACGTCCTGCCCGCAGGTGAGCACCCCGCGCAGGTCGAAGCGCGAAGGGTCCGCCAGCCGCACGCCCCGCTCCATCAGCGCGGCGGCCTGCCGACGCTGGAAGGCGCGTTCGAGCTCGGCGAGCTGCACCGGGCTGTTCACGCCGTCCACTTCCACCTGTTCCGGCGCGGTGGAGGCGACGACTTCCACGCCGTCCGCCGCGGCGAGCTTGACGATGTCCGTCAGGTAGTACTCGCCCTGGGCGTTGTCGTTGGTCAGGCGCGCCAGCCACTTCTTCAGCTGGGCGGAGGGGACGGCCATGAAGCCCGTGTAGACCTCGCGGATGCCGCGCTGCGCCGAGGTCGCATCCTTGTGCTCGACGATCGCCTGCACTGCGTCACCGCTGCGGACGATGCGTCCGTAGCCGGTGGGATCGGCCATCTCTACGGTCAGCAGCGCCAGCCGGGTGCCGCCGCAGCGCTCCACCAGCGCCTGCAGCGTGGCGGGGCGCACCAGCGGCACGTCACCGTTCAGGATGAGCGCGATGCCGTCGTCCGGCAGGACGGGCACGACCTGTTGCACGGCGTGCCCGGTGCCGAGTTGCGGCTCCTGCCGCACGAAGTCCGGCACCCGCAGGCCGGCGCCGGCTGCCGCGTGGGCCACCCAGCTTTCCACTTCTGCGGCACCATGCCCCGTTATGACGATGGTTCGCCGCGCGCGCAGCGCCTGCGCCGTATCGATGACGTGCTGGATCAAGGGCCGCCCGCCCAGGCGATGCAGCACCTTGGGTGTGCGGCTCTTCATCCGCGTCCCCTTGCCGGCGGCCATCACCACCACATCCACTGCGTTCATTCGCTACCTTTCCTGCCCATGAAGCCGTTGGCCCGAAGTGCAGCCATTATCCTTGTGCTCACCGTCTCGCTGGGGCTGTCGGCCTGCAGTGCGATCAAGCTGGGCTACAGCAGCCTGCCCGAAGTCGCCTTCTGGTGGCTGGATGGCTATCTCGACTTCAGCGAGGACCAGAAACCCGAGGCGCGGCGCGAGCTGGCCCGCCTGCACGAGTGGCACCGCCGACAGGAACTGCCCAAGCTCATCGAGGTCCTCGCCCGAATGGAGCAGATGGCCGCCGGCGACGTCACGCCGCAGCAAGCCTGCGAGGTGGTCTCCCAGGTGCAGGCGCGCATCGCGGCGGTCGCTGACCAGGCGGCCGGCGGGGCCGGTGCACTGGCCTCGACGTTGACGGCCCGGCAACTGCGGCACCTGGATCGCAAGTACCGCAGCCGCAATGAAGACTTCTTCCGTGACTGGGTGGCGAAACCGGTGCACGAACAGCACGAGAAACGCTACGAGAAGACGCTGGAGCGGCTGGAAACCATCTACGGCCGGCTCGATGCGCCGCAGCGCGCCGTGCTGCGGCAGGCGATCGAACGCTCGATGTACCAGCCCGGCCGCATCCTGACGGAGCGCCAACGGTGGCAGCAGGACGTGCTGCAGGCGCTGCGCCAGGCGTCCGCGCCCGGCACCGCACCTGCGCAGGCAACGGCGCTCGTCAACGCCGCGTTGCAGCGCATGCAGCAGCCGCCCGACGCGGCGTACCGCGCCTGGCGGGATGCATTGATCCAGGAGGGTTGCCGCACGTTCGCGGCGGTGCACCAGGCCACCACGCCGGCGCAGCGGGAGCAAGCCGCGCGGCGGCTGCGCGCCTACCAGCGAGACCTGCGCGAGCTGGCCGGCAAGGGCTCGGGAGATTGATCAGCGCTCGCCGCGGGAGTGCGACTTGCCTTCGCGCTCGGCGTCTTCGAGGTCTTTCGCTTCGGACTGCGAGCGCGGCTTGGCGGCCTCGGCGTCGGCTTGGACGTCGGCCTTGTCGAGGTATTCCTTGATGTTCTTCTGGTAGTCGCGGGTGGCGCTGTAGCTGCCTTCGCCTTCCACCTTGCTGCCGGACTCGCCTTGCGCCTGGCCGCGCGACTGGAAGTCAGTGGCGCCGGACCGCTGCTGCTGCGGGTCGCTCTCGTGTTGCGGTTGCTGCTGCAGGATGCGCGGCACGGGCTTGTCGTCGGACATGGAGGGCTCCTCTGGAAGCGGTGCGGCTGCACCTTCTGTCCAGCTTAGGAAACGACTCGAGCGCCGCCTGTCGTCCAGCACGCCGTCCGGCGTCGGCGCCAGCCTACGACGAGCTGGATCCGGTCATCCCTGCAGCGCCGCCCACATCTCCTTGTCGCGCTCGGCGGTCCAGATGCGCGGATTCTTCAAGCCCTTGGCTTCGTCGTAGGCACGCGTCACGTCGAACGGCAGGCAGTGCTCGTAGATGAACACGTTGCCGAAGACCGGGTCCATCGCCTTGCGCGTGTGCGCCATGGCCGCCCGCAAGTCCATGTTGGCGGCGGCAGCTTCCTTGGCGCACTGGAACAGCGTCTCGACCCAACGCTTGGTGTAATCGAGCGCCAGGTTCACGTTGGCGTTGCCCTTCATGGCTTCGCCGCGGCCGGGCACCAGCGCCTCCGCCTTC
The DNA here is from genome assembly GCA_021156245.1 of Ramlibacter sp. Lineage (GTDB taxonomy): Bacteria > Pseudomonadota > Gammaproteobacteria > Burkholderiales > Burkholderiaceae_C > Ramlibacter. The sequence continues at coordinate 4,657 of JAJNBO010000052.1, forward strand.
AGCGCGCGCAGCGCCTCCAGCGTCGCCGGCCATTCCTCCAGCTGCGCATCGCCCGTATAGACACCCGCGTTGTATTCGACCAGGTCGCCGGAGAACAGCACCTTCTCCTCTTCGACCCACGCGATCGTGTCGCCGCGCGTGTGGCCATGGCCGGGCGACCAGATCTGCACGCGCACGCCGCCGAGGTCCACCGTCAGCCTGCCCGGCACTTCGCCGCGCACCGGGTCGCCGCCGCTGATCACCATCGTCGGCCAGGTCAGGCCAGGCACCGTCTCGGCGTTGCGGAACAGGCGCGGGAAACGGTCCATCTCGGACTGCATGTCTTCCTTGCCGCGCTCCACGATCAGCTCGTAGGTGCCCTGGCTCGCGATGATCTCCGTCGCGCCCTCGGCCGCATAGGCGCTGGCGCCGAGCACGCGCACCGCGTGGTAGTGCGTGAGCAGCACGTACTTGATCGGCTTGTCGCTCACGGTGCGGATGCGGGCGATCAGGTCGCGGGCCATGGCGGGGGTTGCCGTGGCGTCGCTGACCATGATGAACTTCTCGCCGATGATCACGCCGGAATTCGGGTCGCCCTCGGCGGTGTACGCCCAGCAATGCGGCGACAGCTGTTCGAAGGTGATCTTCTTGTCGGCCAGGTCGGACTGGCTCGCGAACGCTTTGGTCATGCGACCCATTCTACTTAGCGTAATCAGTTACGCATGGTGGAACGGCTGGCGCAGCCATCGCTCCGCGTCCTCGACGATGCGGTCGATGTGGCGGGTGGCGTCCGCCACGTGCACGCCGGGCTCGCCCGCCGGGTCCTCCAGCGCTTCGAATTGGCTGGCCACCAGGCTGGGCGGATAGAAATGGTCGGTGCGCGATGCCACCCGCTCCAGCGCCTGGTGCTGGGAGAGGGCGAGGTGGAGGAAACGCAGCTCCGGCACCACGGCGCGCAGCGTGTCACGGTACGAGCGCTTCAATGCCGAACAGGTGAGCACGGCTCCAGCGGGCTGCGCGCTGAGCTCCTGCGCCAGCCGCTGCAGCCAGTCCGCGCGGTCGGCGTCGGTCAGCGGCGTGCCCTCGCGCATCTTCTGGATGTTGCGCGGGGGATGGAAGTCGTCGCCTTCGACGAGGACGATGCCCAGGCGTTGCGCGACCTGGGCGCCGACCAGCGACTTGCCACAGCCGGCCACCCCCATCACGACGACGTACAGCGGATCGGGCGCGGGCGTTGCAGGCATGGCGGCGATTATGGTCGCCGCCATGCCCCTCGCGGGCTCAGCCCGGTGCGCCGTGCGGACGACGACCGGGCAGGCTGCGGCCGGGGCCGCGCACCATGTCCCACGCCAGCTGCGCGACGCCGCCGGCGAGCTGGCCCAGGGCCCGCAGCCCCATCGCCACGGCCATGCGCAGGTCCGCGAGCGGCTGCAGCACGACGGACGCGTTCAGGCGCTGGCGTGCCACGGGTTGGGGCGACGCTGCGAACACCGGGTCCCAGGCGAAATAGGACGCCGTCTGGCTGGCCCAGGTTTCGATGACCACGCGCTGGCCGGCGCGGACGAACATGGAACGCCCCACCTCCAGGACGTGGTCGCCCGAATCGGACGGGGTGTGGCCGTGCGGCCCGTCGATGGTGGCCCAGACCCGGCCATGGGCGACGCGCAGGATGCCGTCGGTGACCGGGCGCAGGGTGACCGCACGGCCGCGCGCCAGTTTCCAGGTGCCGGGCAGCGGGGCTGCGGGGGCGGACTGGAGCGTGTGGGCGGTGGTGGAAGCAGCGGTCATGGCGTTCTCCGGTGATGGCATTTCGGAATGAGATGATCTTTCACGCCCGCTTGGCGGTCCAATGAAATCCGGGTAGGCTATTGATTCCGGATCCGCATCAATCCCGATTTCGACCATGCAGCACTCGCAGACCCACCTGCGCACCCGCCCGATCTCCGCCGGCCACCTGCGGGCCTTCGAGGCGGTGGCGCGCCACCTGAACTTCCGCGCGGCCGCGGAGGAGATGGCCCTCACGCAGTCCGCCGTCAGCCGCCAGATCCAGTCCCTGGAAGAGGAAGTGGGCGTGTCGCTGTTCCTGCGGCACACGCGCGCGGTCGAACTGACCAGCGCGGGCGCGCAGTTGCTGATGGCCGTGTCGCAATCGCTGCCGCGCATCGACAACACCGTGCGCCAGATCCGCCAGAGCGCCGGCCGCCGCGCCGTGGCGCTCACCACCTTCGCGTCCTTCGCCTCGATGTGGCTGATCCCGCGGCTCTAGGAGTTCCAGCGCGACAACCCGGACATCGACATCCGGATCGACGCCAGCGACAACACGGTGGACCTGGAGGTCGCCGACGTCGACATGGCCTTGCGCTACGGGCCCATGAGCTCGATGCCACCCCAGGCCATCCGCCTGTTCGGCGAGCAGCTCACGCCGGTGGTCAGCCCGTGGCTGCTGAAGGGCGACAAGGCGCTGGCCAGGCCGGCCGACGTCGCCCAGTTCACCCTGATCGAGGCCGGCGATGCGCACCAGACGCACCTGGAGTGGCTCACGTGGCGGCGCTGGTTCGACGAGCACGGGCTGTCCAAGCTGCAGCCCAAGCGCTGGCTCTATTTCAACTACGCCTACCAGATGGTGCAGGCCGCCCTCACGGGCCAGGGGGTGGTGCTCGCACGGCTGCCGCTGGTCGCGGAGAGCCTCGCCAACGGCGACCTGATCGAGCCCCTGCCGAAGCTGCGGATGGATTCGCCCATGGCGTACTGGCTGGTGATCGGCCCGCGCAACGCACAGCGTGCGGAGGTGCGGGCCTTCTGCGAATGGCTGATGACGCAAAGCCGGATCACCCGGCAAGTGATCGGCGAGGTGCCGGACCCGGACACCATCGACGACATGGACTGATCCCTAATCGTCGTCCAGCGACATCGGCCACACCGCGCCCATTTCATTGAGGATCGCATCCAGCGCCACGTCGTGCGCCTCGGGCTCCATGTTCGGCAGGAAGCCGGCGGCGAACCCCAGGCCCACGGTGTACGGCTTCGGCTGCAGCTGAGCCAGGGTGCGGTCGTAGAATCCACCGCCGTAACCCAATCGATAGCCACCGACGCCGTAGCCGACGCATGGCACGAACAGCAACGTTGGCACCACGACCTCCGTGTCCTTCGGTTTTGGGATACCGTAAGCGTCTTCCTCCATCGGGCAACCCGGGAACCAAGCGTGGAACTTCAGGGTCCGATGGAGCTTGTCCACCACCGGCAGGCCGATGCGACGCAGCTGCGGCTGGTCGAGCAGTTCGCCGTCTTCCTTCCACCGATGCAATGCCGGCAATGGATCGAACTCGCCCTTGATCGGCCAATAGGCGCCGATGACGGTGTCCGGTCGTCCGACCAGCCAGATGCGCATCATCCGTTGCAGCAGCTCGGCCCGGTGTAGGCGGTCCGGCATGTTCAGCCGTTGCTCTATGAGCTGCCGGCGCAATGCTTTTTTGTCTTCCGACCTGTCCATATGTCTCCGATCAAGTTGAAAACGATTCTGGCATCTCTGGTGGTGCTTGGCGGCTGCTCCAACCCGCTGCCGCCCCAGGCCCCGGAGGCGCGGCAGGATGGGCGGGCGCGAGAGGCGCCTGCCCTGCCGGAGGCGCCTGCCGCCCTGCCACCCCCGACCGCGCAGGCCCTGCCCCCTCCAGGCGCGCAGGCCTTGCCGCCGGAAACGGCCCCTCCCCAGCCGCCGGTACCGGCGCAACCGACGACCCCGTCGGCGCAGCAGCCTCGCCACGAGATCCTGCTGGAAATGGCCCAGGCCTCCCGCCAGGGCAACAAGGCTCGCCTCGCCGAATTGCTGCCGCAGGCCCGAGGGCACGTCCTGGAGCCCTGGGCCGCGTACTGGGAGCTGCGCGCCCGCCTCGACACGGCCCCGCCCCAGGAGGTGCAGCAGTTCCTCGCGCGCTTTGCCGGCACCTACCAGGAGGACCGGCTGCGCAACGACTGGCTGCTGATGCTCGGCAAGCAGCAGCGCTGGGAGCTGTTCCTGCAGGAGTACCCCAGGTTCCGGATGAATGACGATCGCGAGGTGCGCTGCTATGCGCTGCTCGCGCAGTTCCTTCGCGACGGCCCGGCCTCCGCCGCGGTCATCGTTGACGAAGTGCGGCGCCTTTGGCTTGCGCAGCGCGAGGCCGATGACGGCTGCACCGCTGCCGCCTTCACGCTCGCCTCCAATCCCGCGGCCGCCAGGCGCATCACGCCGGCCGACGCCTGGCGCAAGGCGCGCCAGTCGGTCGAGGCCAATCGCCCCCGCGCCGCGGCGGCCGCCCTCGAGATCGTGCACCCCGAAGCCGCGCCGCTGTTCAACGAGCTGAACGCCAGCCCGAGCAAGTTCCTGACCAGCCGCGTGTTCGCCGTATCGCGCGTGCGCCGCGAGCTGGTCGGGCTGGCCCTCATCAAGCTGGCGACGACCGACCTGGAGAACGCCGCCTCGCAGCTGGAAAACAAGTGGGGCCCGCAGGTTTCCGCGGAGGAGCGCGACTGGGTCTGGGGCGTGATCGGCCGGCAGGCCGCGCAGCGCCTGAACCCGGAGGCCAACGCCTACTTCTCGAAGGTGCAGCGCGACAAGCACCTGAGCGACGAACTGCTCGCCTGGAAGGTGCGCGCCGCACTGCGCGCGCCCCGCGGCATCGACTGGCGCAACATCCTCGAAGCCGTCAACGCGATGAGCGACGACGCCCAGGCCGAGCCCGCGTGGGTTTACTGGAAGGCGCGCGCCCTGCTTGCCAGCAGCCCGGGGGAGGCGCAGCGCGGGGACGCGCAGAAGCTGCTGGAGTCCATCGCGTCGTCGCGCGGCTTCTACGAGCAGTTGGCGCTGGAGGGCCTGGGCGGCAAGGTGACCGTTCCGCCGAAGCCCGCGCCGCTCACGGAAGACGAGAGGAAGGCCGCCCGGCAGGACCCCGGCCTGAACCGCGCGCTGGCGGCCATCGCCATCGGCCTGCGCGCGGAAGGCGTGCGTGAGTGGAACTACACCACCAATCTGCACCGGCCCGGTGGCATGCCGGAACGCGAGTTGCTCGCCGCGGCGCAGTTCGCCTGCGACCGCGAGGTCTGGGACCGGTGCATCAACACCAGCGAGCGCGCCAAGACCGAATTCGATTTCGAGCAGCGCTTCCCCACGCCGTTCCGCGAAGCGGTGCTGCGGCGCAGCGCCGAGATCGGCCTGGACCCCGCCTACGTGTACGGCCTGATCCGGCAGGAAAGCCGCTTCATCATGGACGCGCGGTCCAGCGTCGGCGC
>JAJNBO010000053.1 GCA_021156245.1 Ramlibacter sp.
TGCGCGCCGACGGCCGGCAGGTCGTGACGGTGCGCGCGGAAGACGACCCGCACGAGCTGACCAAGCCGCGGGGCAAGCAGGACTGGCAGCTGGAGCCGCACTCGATCTGGTATCCCCGCACCACCGGCATCTGGCAGACCGTATGGCTGGAGCGCACGCACCGGACCTTCATCGACAAGGTGCGCTGGACCCCCCGCGTCGAGGGTTTCCAGATCGGCGTCGAGGCACGCATCGGCGGCGACCTGTCGTCCGACGACATGTCCGTGGAGCTGGAACTGAAGCACGGCAACCGCCTGCTGGCGCGCGACCGCTACCGGGTGGTGGACGGCGAGGTGGACCGCTTCGTGGTGCTGTCCGACCCCGGCATCGACGACTTCCGCAACGAGCTGCTGTGGAGCCCGGAGCGGCCGACGCTGATCGATGCGACCCTGCGGCTGTGGGTGGGCCGCGAGATGGTGGACGAAGTGAAGTCGTACACCGCGCTGCGCTCGGCGCACGTGCTGCGCGACCGCTTCATGCTCAACGGGCGCCCGTACGTGCTGCGGATGGTGCTGGACCAGGGCTACTGGCCGGACACGCTGCTGGCGCCGCCGAGCGACGACGCCTTGCGCAAGGACGTCGAGCTGGCCAAGGCCATGGGCTTCAACGGCGTGCGCAAGCACCAGAAGATCGAGGATCCCCGCTACCTGTACTGGGCCGACAAGCTGGGGCTGCTGGTCTGGGAAGAGATGCCCTCCGCCTACCGCTTCACCCGCACCGCGATCAAGCGGGTGGTGAACGAGTGGACGGAGGCGATCGACCGCGACTACAGCCACCCCTGCATCATCGTCTGGGTGCCGTTCAACGAGTCGTGGGGCGTGCCGGAGCTTCCCTCGGTGCAGGCCCATCGCCATGCGGTGGAGGCGCTGTACCACCTCACCAAGACGCTGGACCAGACGCGCGCCGTGATCGGCAACGACGGATGGGAATCCTCGGCCACCGACATCATCGGCATCCACGACTACGACTCCAATCTCGAGCACATCCGGCAACGCTACGGTCCCGAGATCGAGCCGGAGCAGCTGTTCGACCGGCGCAGGCCGGGCGGCCGCGTGCTGACGCTCGACGGCTACCCGCACCAGGGCCAGCCGATCATGTTGACCGAGTTCGGCGGCATCACCTACCAGGCGCAGGCCGAAGAAGGCGTGAAGAAGGTGTGGGGCTATACCGAGATCAGGGATGCCGAGGCGTTTGCCGTGGCGTACGAGACGCTGCTCGAAACCATCATCCACACGGCGCTGTTCTCGGGCTTCTGCTACACGCAGTTCGCCGACACCTTCCAGGAGGCGAACGGGCTGCTGCACGCGGACCGCACGCCCAAGATCCCGCTGGAGCGCATCAAGAAGGTGACCTCGCTCTCGCGCACCTACATCCCCGGAGCGGCGTGATGCACACCCTGGAGCTTGCCAAGCCGGACGGCCGGCGGATGACGCTCTACGCGCGGCGGCCGCTGCCGCCGGACCTGCAGGCGCCGAGCCCGTTCGCCGATCCCCTGGCCGGCGGCGCGCACCTGCGCTGGCATCCGGTGCGCGGCGAATGGGTGACCTACGCGGCGCACCGGCAGGGCCGCACCTTCCTGCCCCCGCCCGAGTACAACCCGCTGGCGCCGATGACGGACCCGGCGAATCCCACCGAGGTGCCCGTGGGGCCATGGGACGTGGCGGTGTTCGAGAACCGCTTCCCTTCGCTGGGCGGGTTCCTTCCGGAGCCGCCGGAGCTGATCGTGACGACCGCGCCGGCGCAGGGCCGTTGCGAAGTGGTGGTGTTCACCCAGGATCGGGAGGCCTCGCTGGGCGGTTTGCCGCTGGATCACATCGAGCTGCTGCTGGGGGTCTGGGGCGATCGCACCCGGCGCATCGGCGCCGAGAAGGAGATCCAGTACGTCCTGCCGTTCGAGAACCGCGGCGCCGAAGTGGGCGTGACGCTGCACCACCCGCACGGCCAGATCTATGCGTATCCGGTGGTGCCGCCGGTGCCTGCCCGCATGCAGCAGGTGGCGCTGGAGCACCGCGCCAAGCACGGCCGTGGGGTGCTGGAGATGCACATCGAGGCGGAGCGGCGCGACGGTGCGCGCATGCTGTACGAGGGTCGGCACGCGGTGGCCTTCGTCCCGGTCTGCGCGCGCTATCCGTACGAAGTGTGGATCGCGCCCATTCGCCCTTTCGAAAGCTTCGCGCACCTGGACGACACCGTGCGCGCCGACCTGGCGCGTGCGCTCAAGACGGTGCTGCTGAAGTTCGACGGGCTCTGGCAGCGGCCGTTCCCCTATCTCATGGCCTGGTACCAGGCTCCCACGGATGGCCAGCCGCACCCCGAGTCGCACCTGCACGCGCAGCTCTGGCCACCCTACCGCACGCGCGACCGGTTGAAGTACCTGGCGGGCACGGAGCTCGCGGCCGGCTTCTTCGCGATGGATGCGCTGCCCGAGGAAAAGGCGCGGGAGTTGCAGCAAGTGGAGGTCAACATCCCATGAGCGCGGCATACGACGCGGTGGCCGAGGCGCCCGGTCGGGTGAATCTGCTGGGCGAGCACACCGACTACAACGATGGCTTCGTGCTGCCGGTGGCGATCCGGCAGCAGACCCGCGTCTCGATGCGGCGCAACGGCACCAAGGCGTTTGCGCTGCACGCGGCCGAGCTGGCGCAGACCGTGCGCTTCTCGTTCGACGAGCCGCCGACCGAACATTTCGCGAGCTACGTGTACGGCTGCCTGGTGCTGGCGCGATCGCGCCGCGCAGATGTGCCTGGGCTGGACATCGAAGTGGCCTCCGAGGTGCCGATGGGCGTGGGCCTGTCCTCGAGCGCGGCATTGGAGGTGGCGACGCTGCGCTGCCTGCGCGAGCTGCTGTCGCTGCCCTTCGACGACGTCGAGATCGCACAGCTGGCGCAGAAGGCCGAGATCGAGTTCGCGCACGTGCGCTGCGGGATCATGGACCAGATGGCGTCCAGCCTGGCGGGCACGGACCGGGCGCTGCTGATCGACACGCGCACGCTCGACCGCCGCGACGTGCCGCTGCCGCCCGGCAGCGTGGTGCTGGTGCTGGACTCCGGTGTCGCACGCACGCTGGCGGGCAGCGGCTACAACCAGCGGCGCAGCGAGTGCGAAGCGGCGGCGCAGCAGTTGGGCGTCGCCTCGCTGCGCGATGTGCACGAGCTGGAACCGATCGAGCGCTTGCCGGATGTGCTGCGGCGGCGGGCTCGTCACGTGTTCACCGAAAACGCGCGCGTCCTGCAGGCGGCGCAGGTCGCCGATGCCGCCGCCTTCGGGCAGCTGATGAATGCTTCCCACGCGAGCCTGCGGGACGACTACGAAGTGTCGACGCCGGAGCTGGACCAGCTCGTCGCGCTGCTGCAGTCGCACCCGGGGGTGCATGGCGCCCGGTTGACCGGCGCGGGATTCGGCGGCGCCTGCGTGGCCCTGTGCAAGACGGATCAGGTGCAGCTGGTCTCGGAGGCCGTGCTGGCGCAGTACAACGCGGCGGGGCATCGGGGGCGGCAGCTGGTGCCGTGAATTCCGTCATCCCCGCGCAGGGCGGGGATCCAGGGCTTCGTGAATGCGGGAGCCCTGGATTCCCGCCTGCGCGGGAATGACGTCGCTATTCTCCCGCGCGGGAGTGACGTCGCTATTTGCGGCGCGGTTTGACGACTATCGCTTCATCGCCGCGTGCTTCTGCTCCCACTGCCACGCGTGCCGGATGATCGTCTCGATGTCCGGATACTGCGGCACCCAGCCCAACTCGTCGCGCGCGCGCTTCGCGTCGGCGACGAGCACCGGCGGGTCGCCGGCGCGCGGGGGATCGTCCCGCAGCGGGATCGGATGGCCCGTCACCTTGCGCGCGGCTTCGATCACCTCGTTCACCGACTGACCGTTGCCGTTGCCAAGGTTGTAGATCGTGGTCTGGGCGCCTTCACCCAGCTTCTTCAGCGCCAGCAGGTGGGCCGTGCAGAGGTCCTGCACGTGGATGTAGTCGCGCACGCACGATCCATCCGGCGTGGGGAACTTCGAACCGAAGCGGGAGATGAACTCGCGCCGGCCGGACGCCACCTGCAGCACCAGCGGGATCAGGTGCGTTTCGGGTTCGTGACGCTCGCCCATGGATCCGTCCGGGTGCGCGCCCGCCGCGTTGAAGTAGCGCAGCGTGATGGAGCGCAGCCCGTAGGCCTGGCTGTAGTCGGCGAGCGCCTTCTCCACCGCCAGCTTGCTGTTGCCGTACGGGTTGATCGGCTGCTGCGGATGCTTTTCGGTGATCGGCACCTCGACCGGGTTGCCGTAGACGGCCGCGGTGGAGGAGAAGATGAACTGCTTCACCCCGCACGCGACCATGGTGTCGAGCAGGTTGAGCGTCTGCACCAGGTTGTTGCGCCAGTACTTGGCCGGCGCCGTCATCGACTCGCCCACCAGGCTGGCCGCGGCGAAATGCATCACGCACTGCGGCTGGTACTTCTCCAGCAGGCCGCGCATGAAGGCGTTGTCACCGATGTCGCCGGACGCCAGCGTCGCGCCCTGCACCACGGAGTCCGCATGGCCGGTGGCCATGTTGTCGACCACGACCGGGTGGTAGCCCGACTCGGCGAGCATGCGGACCATGTGCGAGCCGATGTAGCCGGCGCCGCCGGCAACGATGACGGAGGGAAGAGCGTTCAGGGTCATGGAAGTGCGGTTGCGGCTTCGAGTGTCTCATGCATCGGCGGCAGGTCGAGGACCACCGGTTCCGGACAGGCGGCCGGCTGCACCTCGCCCAGGTAGCGTGCGAGCGCGTCCTCGAGCGCAGGCAGCAGCAGGCCGCGCTCGCTGCCCAGCACGGACCGGCGTGGACGAGGCGCGACCTGGCCGAGCGAGGCGCCGGGCCTGCCCTGAACGAGCGCCGGGTCGAGGCCCGCCGTCCGGGCGGCCAGCACGGCGAACTCGCACCAGCTCACCGCGCCCTGGTTCGCAAGGTGCCAGATCCCCTGCTCGCCGTCGACCAGCAGGTCCAGCGTCGCATGCACCAGGTCCGGCACGTAGGTGGGCGAAACCCATTGGTCATTCGCGGCCTGCCAGGTCTCGCCGCGGCGCAAGGCGTCGAGCGCGAGCGTCACGAAGTTGTAGCGGTCCCAGGGCCCGAAGAAGGCCGCGGTGCGAATCACCAGTGCATCGGGCGAGAGCTCCAGGACACGGTGTTCCGATGCGCGCTTGGCGCGGCCGTAGGCGTTCAGAGGGTTTGCTGCATCGCTTTCGACATAGGGCGTGTCCTTGCTGCCGTCGAACACCAGGTCGCTGGAGAAGCTGACCAGCCGGACCGCGCGTTCGGCGCAGGCCCGCGCGAGCGTGGCCGGCCCCTCCACGTTCTCGCGCCACTGGCGTTCGTCCTGCTCGGCGTCGTCCACGCGCACGAAGCCGGCGGTGTTGATGACAGCCCACGGTTGCCACTTGTCCAACGCGGCTTCGACGGAGGCGGCGTCGGCGATGTCCATTTCCTCGCGGCACAGCAAGTGGTGCGGCAAACCCCGCAGGTCGCAAAGCCTGGCGAAGGCCTGGCCCAGCGTGCCGCGGGCACCCGTGATCAGCACCGGACGGCCGCACACCGGCAGACCGTACAGGCTCGACTGCGGCGCGTGCAGGATGCGCGACTCGCGCTGCCACCAGCCGGGGCCCTCGAGCACCGGCGAATCCGGCGCCTCGCCGTGGCCGAGTTGCCGCGCCAGCGAAGCCAGCGCGGTCGGGCGGGGCGGCGTGCAACGCACGTCCCACAGGCCCGGCTCGTAGTGGCCTTGCTCGCGCGTGACCAGGCTGTCCCAGTCGAAACTGCCGAACGCGGCCCAGCAGGTGACCGCGCGAACATCGTGGCCGGCCGCGCGCACGCGTTGCGCCGCCTGCCACGCCTGGTGCAGCCAGCGGGCCTGCTCCTCGCGGGAGCAGCCGAGATGCACCTCGGTGATGGCGAGCGGCAGGTCGTAGCGCTGGCTCGCTTCCCGCAGCCGCGCTTCGAAGCTGCCGACGATGGCGCCCGCCACCCGCACGGTCTCCACGTCGGCATAGCGATGTCGGCCGTTGCCGCCCACCTTCTCGGGAGGATAGAGATCGATGCGGTCGTCGAGGTGGCGTTCGCTGGTGAGGTAGCTGTTGATTCCGACGATGTCCGGCGGGCAGGGTTCGTCGATGAAGGCGTGCAGCTCGTCCTCGGTGGCGCCGGACCGGTGCAGGTAGTCCCAGAGGCCATGTTCCGGCGTCACGCGCCCGGTGAGCAGGTCGAAGGTCAGCCAGCGTCGCAGGTTCTCGAAGTCGGCCTGGTACTGCAGCCGGCGCGACGCCGTGATGTAGCCCAGGTCCTCCGTCTGCACCAGCATGGCCTTGGGGTTGACCTTGCGAATGGCCCGCATCGCGAGCGCCGTGCCGCGCAGCTCGTTGAGCAGCGCGCGCACGAAGCTCACGTCGCCGGCGTGATGGGGATACCAGTGGCCGTACAGGCCGCTGAAGCGCGCGGTGGTGAGCGGCTCGTTGACCGGCGTCCAGGCGTCGATCTGCGGATAGCGCGCGGCCGCGGCGGCGGCGTACTCGGCCAGCAACTCGGGAAAGGCCGGGTCCAGCAGGTTCGTCCACATCGGCCCGCTGCCGTGGTGCACGAGTCCGGCGATGGGCGCGACCTTCAGCTCGGCGAGCCGTGCGATGCGCTCGTCGCTCCAGGCCCAGTCGCAAGGGCCGCCCTTCTCACGCTGCGTGCGCTCCCACACCAGCGGGAAGCGCATCCGCGTGATGCCGAGGCTGGCCAGCCGGTCGAGGTCTTCGAGGCGGTGGGCAAATCCGCTGGCCTCCATCTGGTCGTGGAACTTGTCTCCGACCCGATTGACCGTGCATTCGGGTCCTGCCCACAGTTCGAGCGGCATCAGGCCGCGACGGGCGCGCCCAGCGCCGCCGCACCGATGCTGCGGTCGGCCTCGTGCACGGCCTGCAGCTTACGGAAGGTGGCCAGCGCCTGGCCGACCACCTGGTCCATGTTGTAGTACTTGTAGGTCGCGAGGCGGCCGACGAAGGTGACGTTCGGCGTGTTCTCCGCTTCCGCCTCGTACTTGCGGTACAGCTCCGTGTTCTCGGGCCGCGGCACCGGGTAGTACGGATCGCCCTCGGCGCAGGGATATTCGTAGACCACGGAGGTCGACGCGTGCTCCTGGCCGGTGATGTGCTTGAACTCGCTGATGCGGGTGTAGCCGTAGTCGTTGGGGTAGTTCACGGTGCCGACGGCCTGGAACTGCTCCTTCGGCACGTTCACGTGCTCGAAGCGCAGGCTGCGGTAGGGCAGCTTGCCGTACTTGAAGTCGAAGAAGGCGTCCACCGGGCCGGTGTAGACCATGTGCTTCCAGGGGATCACGTCGACGATTTCCCGGTAGTCGGTGTTGACCATGATCTTGATGTTGGGGTGCGACAGCATCTTCTCGAACATGCGCGTGTAGCCGTGCCGGGGCATCGCCTGGAACTTGTCGGCGAAGTAGCGGTCGTCCCGGTTGGTCCGCGTCGGCACCCGGGCGGTGACGCTGGCGTCCAGTTCGGAAGGGTCCAGGCCCCATTGCTTGCGCGTGTAGCCGCGGAAGAACTTGTTGTACAGCTCGCGGCCCACCTTGCTGACCACGACGTCCTCGGACGTCTTCACCTCGTCCTTCTTCTCGGCCACCGATTCGAAGAACTTCTCCACCTCGAAGGATGTCAGGTTCAGGCCGTAAAGCTTGTTGATGGTGTCCAGGTTGATCGGCATGGGCACCAGCTGACCGTCCACGCTGGCCAGCACGCGGTGCTGGTACGGACGCCATTCCGTGAACCTGGACAGGTATTCGAAGATGTCTTCCGAGTTGGTATGGAAGATGTGCGGCCCGTAAGGATGGATGAGGACGCCGTGGTCGTCGTAGCGGTCGTAGGCGTTGCCGCCGATATGAGGGCGCTTGTCGACGATGAGCACGCGCATGCCGAGTTCATTGGCAAGCCGCTCGGCCAGCACGCTGCCGGCGAATCCGGCGCCGACGATGAGGTAGTCGAACTGCGCCTGGCCGGGCACGGTGGCGGCGGCCGCGCGTTCGAGGTCCTGGCTGATCTTGTCCATGGGTGTGCTTCCTTGTACTTCGGGGAAGCCGGGCCGGGCCCGGGACGGGCCATCGTCCCGGCGGGTGTTTGTCAGCTGGCGGCCATTCCCGTGGACGCTGCGGAAGCGCGCGCCAGTTCGACGGCGATGTTCGCGACGGCCGGCAGCTCCTGCGCCTCGCGCGCGGCTTCGGCCTGGGCGATCAGGTCGGCCATCTGCGCGGCCGTGTTGTCCCACGAGGTGCGGGCGATGATGTCCGCCACCGCGCGATCGTGCGCCGCGCGTTCATCGGGGCTCGCGTTCAGGAATTTCTCGCAAGCGGCGACGAAACCCGCGGCGTCGTCGCGGATCGGAACCACATGGCCATACGGCTCCACCACGTCGCGGATCGCAGTGCTCACCGAGGGTCGGCCGCACGCCATGTATTCCAGCGTCTTGGTGGGGCTGATGAAGCGGGTGGACTCGTTCAGCGCGAAGGGAAGCAGGCAGACGTCCCAGCCGTTGATGAAGGCGGGCAGGTCGGCATACGCCTGCTGGCCCAACCAGAGAATGTTGGGGCGCTGCGGGCAGCTCGCCGGGTCGATCTTCACGACCGGGCCGACCATGACGATCTGCCAGTCGGGCCGCGCGTCGGCGATCCCCGCGATCAGGTCGAGGTTGATGCGCTCGTCGATCACGCCGCAGTAGCCCAGCCGCGGTCGCGCGACGTCCTTCTGCAGCGGATGGTCCTGCGTCCCCTGGCGGAAGTGCAGCGCATCGACGCTGCTCGGAAAGCAGTGCACGTTGGGATGGCGGTTCTTCTTGGCGTTGTAGAGGCTGCGCCCGCCGGTGAACACGACGTCGGCGGCCTTGAACAGCGCCGTCTCCTGGTCGATCAGCTGCTTGGGCGCGCCCCGGAACATGGAAAGCTCGTCCATGCAGTCGTAGATGATGCCTTCCGGGCGCAGCTTGTCGGCCATGGGCAGCGCCATCGGCGTGTAGAACCAGACCCAGTAGTCGTCGATCCGCTGCTCCTGGATGCACCTGGACACCAGCTTCTGCAGGACCGCCTTGTGATCGGGGTGAAATCCGTGTGCCGCGCCGCGCAGGTGCGGCCGCCATACCTCCACGCCGGGGGCGGCGGCGATGTGCTCGATGCGGTCTTCCGCGGCATTGGGCATGGGCTCTTCGATGAAGATGACGGGCCATCGCTGCGCCAACCGCGTGAGCAGATGCTGAGGACGTTGATAGACGAAGTTCCAGCGCAGGTGGGAGAAGACGACGAGTGATTTCATGGGACCCATTCTGCTGGCCTAATGCGCAGCCGTGCCGTCCCGCAAGAGCAAATGGAACCAGTCCTACGCATCCGTACAAGACACGCTGGCGAGCAGTGAACGAAGATGCGCCGTCCAAAGCACGGCGCTTTCTCGCTCCTACATCATCGGCCGCCGCGTTCCCGCGTGGGACACGTCCTGCGTGGTCAACATGAGCGCCGCGACAGACGCTGCTGGCCGATGCGCGCGGTCGGTGCTGAGCTTGCACCGGCGGCCAAGGGATGGAAGCATGCGTGTTTCCATTCCCCCTGGCCCATGCCGAAACCCATGCGTTACACAGCCGCAGAGCACGACGCGTTCGCGCGCGACTTCAACCGGGACAGCCTCGTCATCCTGCGCGACCACATACCGCGCGAAAAGCTCGCGCGCTGGGCGCAAGCCTTCCCGCCCTTGCTGGAGGCGCAGATCGCCCGCGAGAAGCAGGCATCCAGCCGGGGCGCGGCGCGCTACTACGTGACCTTGCCCTTCCAGGGACTGTGGGCGGACCCGGAGATCTA
>JAJNBO010000510.1 GCA_021156245.1 Ramlibacter sp.
AGCAGCACCAGCGTCGCCGCCACCATCGCGAACAGCGCCGACACTTCGGTCTCCTTCTTCTCCACCGTCAGCTTGGAGCTGAGCGTCTCGTACACCTTCTTCAGGTCCTGCGCCGTGCCGGCGTAGAAGTACTCGCCGGACGTCTTGTTCGCGATGTTCTTCAGCGTTTCCTCGTCCAGCCGCACGCGCATCGACCAGCCTTCGAAGCCGATCGTCTCGCCATCCACCGTGCCGATGCCCACCGTGTACACGCGGATGCCGCGGTCGGCGGCCAGCTTCGCCGCCTCGATCGGATCGACGCCCGTGGTGCGCTGGCCGTCGGTGAGCATGATGATCGCCGCGGAGGGATAGGAGCCCGGCGCGACCGGCGTGAATTCCTTCTTGGGCTGCTTCTCCTTGTCCAGCGAGAAGCCGCGCTGCCGGTCCCGGCCGGTCTGCATGGCCTCCAGCTCGATGCCCGCGTCCGGGAACAGCGTGGCCAGCGAGATCACGATGGCGTTGCCGGTGGCCGTGGCGCGCTGCAGCTGGAAGCGGTCGATCGCGGTGACCAGGTCTTCGCGGTTCACCGTCGGCAGCTGCGCCACCTGGGCCGAGCCGGCGAAGGCGACGATGCCCACCTTCACGTGGCGGGGCAGCTCGGTGAGGAAAGCCTTCGCCGCGTTCTGCGCCGCCACCAGCCGGTTCGGCTGCACGTCCGTGGCGCGCATGCTGCCCGACACGTCCATCGCGAGGATGATGGTCTGCTGGTTCGACGGCAGCGTGATCACCGCGACCGGGCGGGCGGCGGCGAGCAGCAGCGCCGCCATCGCGAGCAGGAACAGCAGGGGCGGGATGTGCCGCCGCACCTGCCCGCCGCCGCCCATGGCCTCCTTCACGATCGACAGCGAGGCATAGCGCACCGCCATCTTCTTCTTGCGCCGCAACAGCAGCACGTACAGGCCCACCAGCAGGGGCAGGGCGAGAAGCAGCCAGAGGAACTGCGGCCAGAGGAATTGCATGGAGTTCTCCCGATCAGGCGGCGCGTTTCAGGTGCGCGGGCAGGGAGCCGGCGGACAGCTGCGTGCGCCGCTTGCGCATGTCGACGAAGCGGACGATGGCGTCCACCAGGTCGGCGTCGGTGGACAGTTCGAGCGCGTCGACGTTGCTGCGCACGAGGGCATCGCGCAGTTCGGCCTCGCGCTGGGCGGCAATGCGGGCGAACCGCTTGCGGAACCCGGCGTCGTGCGTGTCGACCAGGACCTGTTCGCCGGTTTCGGCGTCCCGCAGGGTGAGCAGGCCCAGGTCCGGCAGCTCCAGCTCCAGCGGGTCCATCACCCGCACGGCGACGACTTCATGGCGCTGGGCAAGCTGGGCCAGCGGCTTTTCCCAGCCGGGCTCGCTGATGAAGTCGGAGACCACGAAGACGGTGGAGCGGCGCTTGATCATGCTCGTGCCTTGCGCCAGCAGGTCCTGCAGCCGCGTCGGCCCGCTTTCCTTGGTGTCCACCCGGTCGAGCATGCTGTGCAGCAGGTGCAGCACGTGGCGGCGGCCGCTGCGCGTGGGAACGACCGTGTCGACACCGGCGCCATAGAGCATCGCGCCCACCCGGTTGCCGTGCCGCGTGAGCAGGCGCGCCAGCACGGCGACGAATTCGGCGGACACGTTGCGTTTGCGCAGCTCGCCGGAGCCGAAGTCCACCGAGGGACTCAGGTCCAGCAGGAACCAGGCGGACATCTCGCGGTCTTCGGTGAACACGCGC
This sequence comes from Ramlibacter sp., assembly GCA_021156245.1. GTDB lineage: Bacteria > Pseudomonadota > Gammaproteobacteria > Burkholderiales > Burkholderiaceae_C > Ramlibacter. Next base: position 1,739 of record JAJNBO010000510.1, read on the forward strand.
ACGTGCGGCAGCTGCATGCGGGCCGTGACGTTCCAGTCGATGTGGCGCACGTCGTCGTGCAGCTGGTATTCGCGCAGGTCCGCCAGGTCCAGGCCCGTGCCGCGCAGCAGCGTGCGGTAGTCGCCCTGCAGCAGGCCGTCGAGGCGACGGATCACCTTCCATTCGAGCCGGCGCAGCACTTCCTCGGCGTGGTGGGCAGGCACCGCCGAAGTCCCTTCCAGTGCCGCCGCGGAACCGGCTTCGCCGGGCCGCTGGGAGCGCCCCCCTGGGGGGGAGGCGCCGGAGGCGCTTCGGGGGGGGGCGAATTTACGCAGCCAGTTTCTCATGTTCGAGCGGTTTGGCGGGCGGGGGAATCTTGGCCATGATCTTCTGCACCAGCGCATCCGATGTCAGGCCGTCCGAAAGCGCTTCGTACGACAGCACCACGCGGTGGCGCAGCACGTCCGGCACCAGGTCCACCATGTCCTCCGGCAGCGCGTAGCCGCGGCCGCGCAGCATGGCGAGGGCGCGCGCCCCTTCGACCAGGTTGATCGTCGCGCGCGGGCTCGCGCCGTAGGTGATGTAGCGCTGCAGGTCCTTCAAGCCGTGGCGCTCGGGGTTGCGCGTGGCGGAGACCAGCCGCACCGCGTACTGCGCCAGCGAAGGATCGACGTAGATCTCGCGGCATTCGCGTTGCAGCACCGCGAGCTGGTCGGTGCTGGCCACCGGCGTCACGTCCACGGCCGGGCCGGTGACGCGCTGGACGATGACGAACTCCTCTTCGTCCGTCGGGTAGTCCACCAGCACCTTCATCATGAAGCGGTCGACCTGCGCCTCGGGCAGCGGGTACGTGCCTTCGGTCTCGATCGGGTTCTGCGTCGCCATCACGAGGAAGGGGGTCGGCACCTTGTGCGTCTCGCCGGCGATGGTGACCTGGCGCTCCTGCATCACCTCGAGCA
>JAJNBO010000511.1 GCA_021156245.1 Ramlibacter sp.
TCCTTGCGGAACACCAGCATCTCCTCACGCAGCGCGTAGTTGGAGCGCAGCGAGGCACTGAGCGCCGGGTTGTCATAGCGCCCCGGCCAGGGCTCGTTGCACGTGTCCAGGTACAAGGCGCCGCGCCTGCGGCACAGCCCCAGCAGCGCGACGCTGGACACGTCCACGGACACGTTCAGCAGGAAGTCGCCCTCCCGCAGCAGCGGCGCCAGGACCGCCTCGAAGTTGCCCGCGTCCAGCGCCCGGCCGATCACCTCGACGCCGAGGGTGCGGGCGATGCCCGACCGGTCCGGCCCCGTCTTGACGACGGTCACACGCCGGGGCGGGATGGACAGCTCGCGCAAGAGTAGCGGCAGGACGGCCTGGCCGATGCCACCGAAGCCGACCATCACCAGGGAGCCGTTGAACGCACTGCCCATCGCGGTCTGCCGGTTGCCGGCGGGTTACCCCGCTCAGCCGCAATGGACCAACGCTCCCTCGCGGGCCTTGCGCGCCTGCACTTCCAGCCCGTACTGGCGCAGCGTCTTCAGGGGAACCAGGATTCGCTTGTACATAAGGGCTCCTTCGGCTGCCGGCCGGCCCCGGAACGGATCGCGTTGCCGCCAGTCTCAATTGAATATAGGTAGCGTTGCATCCGGAATGTTGCGCGGCATCAACGACACAGCGGATCGCTCCGGCCGGCGGCGGCCAGGCGCCGGGCCAGGTCCGTGCCGGCGAAGCTCGAGTAGGCCTCGCGGTCGGGGGCTGTGGCCTTCGAGATCACCTGCGCCTGCGGCGGCAGCGCCAGCGCGGACGAAAAACGCGCGCCGGGGCTGCCGGCCACGCAGTGCACGGGCCAAAGGCCGCCGGACTCGCGAAACGAGCAATGCTCCGGCGGGTGCCAGTCGCGGGTAGCGAACACGGGCACGCCGGCTCGCCGCGCGCGCTCGAGCCACACGTTGAGGATGGGCACGATTTCGTCGCCGCCGGCCACACCCAGCGCGCCGCCGGGCAGGAAGTCGTTCTGCACGTCCACGACCAGCAGCGCATCCGCGGGCTGAAAGGCAAAGGGTTTGGTCCGCAGTGGTTCCATAGGGGTTCAACCTGTTCCGATCACATGTGGATGGGCGCGAGCTCACGCAGGCGTCGTTCCAGCGACTGCGCCGCTGCGCGTGTCAACCTGGCGGGCAAGGGTCTTCAGGGCCACCGACACCTCGACGTCATACGGTTCGGCCGCATCCAACGCGCGCAGGCGCGCCGGCAGCGCCGCGAGCTGCCAGCGTCCATGACCGCGGCCGGCTTCCAGCCCCGGCGCGGCGATCTCGCGCCGGCCGCCCGCCATGACGAGCTCGAGCAACGGCTTGCCGGCGCCGCGCTCGTCATGCAGCCCCAGCGTGTCGCGGGCCATCGCGCCGTCCGCGCCGAAGTGCCTGAACACCTGCTTGCGGCCCGGCCAGGTGGCTTTGCCCTCGGAGCGCTTGCGCCGGGGCAGGCCCGCGTACTCCACCAGCTTGTAGGCGCAGTCGAGGAACGGCGCGTCCGCGGATGTGTTCATGCGCGTGCCGATGCCGAAACCCTCGATCGGCGCGCCGGACCGCAGCACGTCGCGCACCTGGTTCTCGTCCAGGCCGCCGCTCGCGAAGATTCCGATTTCCTCCACCCCGCCCGCGTCGAGGATGGCACGCACCTGCCGCGCGTGCTCGCCCAGGTCGCCGCTGTCGATGCGCACGGCCTTGATCCGGATACCATCCGCGGCGAGCCGGTTGGCCAGCTCGACCACCTTGCGCGCGGCGGCTTCGGTGTCATACGTGTCGATCAACAAGGTGGTAACGCCCGGCTGGGACCGCGCGAAATGCTCGAACGCCTGCGCCTCGTCGTCGTAGGCCTGCACGTACGAATGCGCCATCGTGCCGTACACGGGAATGCCATACTCCATGCCCGCTTGCACGGTCGCCGTTCCCGAGAAGCCCGCCAGGTAGCTGGCGCGCGCCGACAGCAGCCCGGCCTCGCCGGCGTGGGCGCGGCGCAGGCCGAAGTCCACCAGCACCTTGCCCGGCGCGGCCAGCACGCAACGCGCCGCCTTGCTGGCCACGAGCGTTTCGTAGTGCAACAGGTTGATGACGCGGCTTTCCACCAATTGGGCCTCGCGCATCGGCGCGGTCACGCGCAGGATGGGCTCGTCGGCGAAGAACACCGTGCCTTCGGGCATGGCCCAGACGTCGCCGGTGAACCGCAGGTCCTCCAGCGAGCGCAGGAAAGCGGCACTGAACCGGCCGCTTGCGGCCAGCCAGCCGAGCTCCTCTTCCTCGAAACGCAGCCCCTGCAGGTAGGCAAGCACCTCCTCGAGCCCGGCCGCCATCAGGAAATTGCGCTGCGCGGGCAGGTTGCGCACGAAGAACTCGAAGCTCGCGGACGCGTTCATGCCGCTGTCGTAATAGGCCTGCAGCATGGTGAGCTGGTACAGATCCGTGAGCAACGCGCCGGTCATCCTCCCACTCTAGGCAGGCTGGCCGACCCACTCTTGACATGCGTCAACCGGCCGGCGCGGCGGTGCCGCGAGGGCGGTCAGTTCACGGCGCGCCAGCTGCCGTCGGACTGGCGGCAGGCTGTGCCGTATACCTTTTCCAGCCGCCCGCCGATGACGGCGTCGACCGTGTACTCGCGGCAGGGCCCTTGCGCCCCATCG
>JAJNBO010000512.1 GCA_021156245.1 Ramlibacter sp.
GCGTTCTCCAGCGCGCGGATCACATCGTCGCGCGTGGCGATGGCACCGACCGCGATGGCGCCGGCCGACGGTGCCGACGTTGCACCCACGATCGCCTGCGAGGCCGCCGTGCCTGCCCCGGCAGCGCGCTGGCCTGCGTCGGCCACGCATTGCAGCAGCTTGCGCAGCGGCGCGAAGTCCAGTCCCTGGCTTGACGCGAGGCGCTTGTCGAGGCAGTCCGCCACGCCGTTCACCGCGGCCAGGCCGGCCTGCATCAATGCCGCCAGCTCAGCGGATTCGGCGATGGCGGCTGCCACGGCACTGCGCACCCCTTCTTCGGTGGGCACGACTTCGCCGGCCATCGCATCGGCGTGGCCAATGGCCAGTTCGATATCGCGCACGGTCAGCGCGCCACGCCGGCCGGTGAGGCTCGCCGCCCGCAGGTCGGCCAGGCCCGCGCCGGGATGCAGCAGCGGGAGCAGCGCGTTGATACGCGCCGTTGGATCGTTGTTGTCTGTGGCATCGAGCTGCGGATGCAGGTGGTCCCAGTGCCGCTCGAGCAGCGCCTGCACCAGCTGCAGTCCGCGCACCGCGCCGGAGAGGCCGGTCACGCGCGCGCCGCTGCGCACCAGCCACACGGCCAGCCGCAGGTCGCGCGTGCGCGCCGACAGCTGCAAGGCCTGGTCTTTCACGACCGCCCAATCGGGTTCCTGCGCCGGGATGACGGTGTCGCCGTACTGCTGCTCCGGCTTACGCGCCGCGGCCTCCTGCAGCGCCAGGAACACCGGGTCGTACTCGAGGTCCGCGCCGCAGGGGGCGTCGGCGGCCAGCGGCGACAGCAGGGGCTCCAGTTCGAGGTCGGTCATGCGGGCTTCCCGGGGGCAGTCAATGTGCTCACGGGTACTCTACGGAGGACGCTTCGCGCGCACAGTGGCCGAAAGTCACTTCGCGCCGGGCGCGCGCTCCCGCACGTCAGGGGATGTGCCCGCGCAGCGCGTTCAGCAGCTTGCGCGGCTGGACCGGTTTGAACAATACGGGATGGCCGCTGTCGGTCGCGCGGCGCAGTTCATCGTGCGAGGTGTCGCCGGTGATCAGGATCGCCGGCACGTCGAAGCCGCATTGGCGCCGCACTGCGTCGATGGCCGCGATGCCGTCCGGGCCGTCGCCCAGGTGCAGGTCCGACAGGATCAGGTCGGGCGGCGCATCGAGCCTGCCCACCACGCGTGCGGCCTGCTCGACCGTGCCGGCCGCGAGCGCCTGGTAGCCCCATTCCTCCAGCAGCAGGGTCAGGCCCTGCCGTATCGATTCCTCGTCATCGACGATGAGCACCGTGCGCGGTTGCGGCACGGGTAGCGGCATGGGCAGCGTGTCGGCGGCCGCGGTCACGTCCTGGATCTCCGGCAGCCCGCCCACCGGGATGCCGACGCGGAACATGGTGCCGCGGCCCGGCCGCGACGAGACGACCAGGCGGTGGCCGAGGAGGAGTGCCAGGCGCTTGACGATGGCGAGCCCCATGCCGAGGCCGCGTTCGCGGGCGCGCTCGCCGCGGCCCACCTGATAGAACTCGTCGAAGATACGCGGCAGTTCGGATCGCTGGATCCCCACACCCGTGTCCCATACCTCCACGTTGATGAAGGCCTTGGTCGTGCGCGCCACCACGACGATGCCGCCGCGCTCGGTGTACCGCAGGGCGTTCTGGATCAGGTTGCCGAGGATGCGCTCGAGCAGCTGGGGGTCGCTGGTGACGAGCTTGCCGCCGGGCGAGAAGCGCAGGCCCAGGCCGGCCTGCTCGGCTTGCCCGGCAAAGTGCATGTGCAGCCGCCGGAACAGGTCCCGCAACGGGAACAGCTGGAAATTCGGCTCGATCGTCCCCGCGTCCAGGCGTGAGATATCCAGCATCACGCTGAACGAGCCGTCCAGCGCGTCGATGGAGCGTGCGAGGTTGTGCACCAGGGGCTCCTCGCCACTGCCGCGCAGCCGCTTTTCCAGCGTCGCGGCAAACAGTCCAAGCGCGTGCATGGGCTGGCGAAGGTCGTGGCTTGCGATTGCCAGGAAGCGGCTCTTCTCCTGGTCGGCCCTCACGGCCGCGTCCCGGGCCTCTTCCAGTTCGCGCATGCGGTCTTCCCGTTGGAGCGATGCGTGCGCCGCGCGCAGCCAGATGCGCCGTCGCATCGCTGCCATCAGCGCGGCGGCCATGGCCAGGAGAACGCCGGCGATCGCAGCTTCGGGTGTGCCACCCTCTCGCATCCACTCGGCGAGTGCGGGCGACAGCGGTAATGCCGCCGCGACGGCCAGGGGAACGGGCAGCGAGGCGAAGACAGTCGCACCGGCCATGGCAACGCCGGCCAGCGCCAGCATCACCACAATGCGCTCGACCGCCGGCGGTACCGACCCGGGAATCCACGGTGGGAACGCGAGCAGGAGCATCGAGACGACCGCGAGCCCCGTGAAGCCGCGCTGCCAACGCGGGGCGCCGCGCATGGGCCGGCTGCGTCGCCTGCTTGCTGCGAGCGCAATGGCCCATGCCGAGACGACGGCCACTACGCCGCCAAGCCACACCGAGCGCCAGGGCGACGGCGCGAGCACGACGACATCGGCGGCGAGCGCGATGGCGAAGGCGACGAACATGGCCGGGGCCGCCGCCGTCGCCGCACGCAGCGCCTCGTCGGACAGCCGGCCATCCGT
>JAJNBO010000513.1 GCA_021156245.1 Ramlibacter sp.
TCCACCACTTCCACGAGCCGCGTCGGCGCCGGCCGCAGGTCCCAATGCTCGAGGCTGGGATCGATCATGCCCATCATGACCTCCGCGACCTGGTTGCCTTCCAGCCGCACGGCGGTGATGCCGTAGAGCACGGTGGCGGGAGGCGTTGCCAGCGCAGCGAGGGGCGCCAGGTTGCGCGCCGTCGGAATCGATTTCTCAACCATGCGGCACATTGTGTGCACCCACTCATCCCGCACGATAAGCCGAGCGCGCGGACCTGCGTGGGAGAGTGCCTACCGTCCTCCGGCCGGCGCGTACACTGCGCCTCCTGCCGCACGCCGCCATGCCCGCCCTCCTCGCCTCGCCCGACAGCAACCTGCCGCCCCTGACGCGAGCCCACGCGCGCCGCCTGCGCGACATCTATCGCTCCGCGGGCTGGCCCGCGCAGGACACGCTGGAGATCGACCTGCTCGCCGCCGGCCTGCTGGAGCGCAGGCGCTCTGCCGAAGGGCACGAAACCCTGCGCGTCACCGACGTGGGCGTGCAATGGCTGGCGACGGTGCTGGCACGCAACCGCGCCGCGCTGTCGGCGCACGAGGCGCTAGTGCAGCGCGTGGCGCAGGAAATGGCGCGGGCCGGGCGGCTGGCGTGGACGGGCCTCGGCCTGCGGGCGCAAGTCCCGACCGGCGACGCCGCCAAGCCGCTGCGCTGGTGCATCGCCAGGCCGGACGTCTTCTCCATCCGCCACACGTCCGTGGAAAGCTACGTCGAGCCGATCGTGCACGAGATCAAGGTGCGGCGCGCCGACCTGCTGGCGGACCTGCGCCAGGACGCCAAGCGCGCCGCCTACCGGGACTTGGGCGAATGCTGGTACGTGCTGGGCGTCGACGCACGGGGGCGCGCCATTGCCGAAGCCGACGAAGTGCCCGGTGAATGCGGCGTGATGCAGCTGCAAGGGGAACGGCTGGCCGTCCTGCGGCCTGCACTGCGGCCCGCGCGCGCGGGGCTTCCCTTCGGCGTGTGGATGGCGCTGGCCAAGGCCACGCCCGTGCCCGGCGCGGACGACGACGCCCAGGGGCTGCTGGACACGGACTGAGCGCCGCCTACTGCTTCGGGTGCTCGGACTTGCCCTGCTCGGGGTCCTGCACCCTTCCCTTCTCGGGATCGGTCGGCGTGCGCGGTTCGGGGTTGGCCGGCTTGGGTGTATCGGTCGGCGCGGGAGAAGGCGCAGGCGACGGAGCGTGCGTCATTCGCGTTCCGGCTTGTGCGGGCGCTCCTCTTGCGAGGCGTTGCCCTGTGCGCGGCCGCGCAGGTGCGCATCGTCGTCGGGGATGTCCGCTTCGCGGCGGAACTCGGGCTCTTCCCGGTCCAGGCCGGGGGCGGGAGGCGTGATGCCCTGGGGTGTGCGCATGGTGGCTCCTTGGACCGCTTCAGATGACCGGCGGCTTGACCGTCGGGTCCTCGGGCTCGGCCTGTGGCAGCGCCTGGCCGAACTCCGGCTCCACCGGGAGCTGCGTGGGATTGGGGGAAGGGTTGTCCGTCGCCGGCGGATAAGGGTCCGGTTCGGCGGGATGGGTGGGGGCGTGGGAGTGCATGCTCAGCCTCGGCGAGAAACCGTCATCCAGCGTGTCCAGCAGCGGTTCGCCCGTGCAGAGGCTGGGATCGATGTCCATCAGGTGCAAGTCGACCTCCTTGGACCCATGCTGGCCCACCGCGCGGCCCTCCATGCTCGGAGGGATGCCCCAAGCGCTGTAGTCGCCTGGCGCGCCGCGGGTCAGTGCTTTTCGCCGGATTGGCGCTGCAGCTCGCGGCGCATCACCGCACTGGGCTCGTGCGTGAACGGCAGGCGCGGCAAGCCGATCAGGGCCTGCAGCCGGCCGTGCGCACGGTCCATGTCGGCGCCGATCATGGCCAGGGCCACTTCGTGCGTCGGATCGGTTTCGGCGATCTCGAGGTATGCATTGCGCAGGCGCTGGTAGTCGCCGTCGGCGCGTGCGACTTCGTCCTGCAACGCCAGGACCTTGGCGTATTCGGCGCGGCTGTATCGCATGTTCGTGCTCGGCTTCCTGACCACGCTGGAAACGCGGTTCTCATCCATGGGGTGGGCCCGCGCTTGGGGGCCGTTCCTTGTGCTCATGAGGTCATGCTAGGAAGGACTGCACGATCAGGGTGTAGGACGGCATGCCACTCGCTGGCAGGAAGGCTCGGCGCGCGTGCATTTTTCCTGCATCGGCGCGGCGCCCGGCCGCCGCGGCTACCATCCCGCCCATGCCGCCCCGCATTGCCCTTGTTCACGCAACGCCCCTGGCGGTGGAGCCGATCCGCTCCGCGTTCCAGCGCCTATGGCCGCGGGCGCGCCTCATGAACCTGCTGGACGACACCCTGTCGGCGGACCGCGCCGAGGCCGGCGAACTGACGCCGGCCATGACCCGGCGCTTCGAGGACCTGGCGCGGTATGCGGCGGGCACCGGCTGCGACGGCATCCTCTTCACGTGCTCCGCCTTCGGGCCGGCCATCGAGGCCGCGGCCCGGGCCACGGGCCTGCCCACGCTGAAACCCAACGAGGCCATGTTCGAACAGGCGCTCGCCCTGCACCGGCCGGGACGTGTGTTGCAACTCGGACTGGTCGCCACCTTCCAGGCCTCCCTGCCGTCGATGTCCGCGGAGCTGGCGCAACTGGCA
>JAJNBO010000514.1 GCA_021156245.1 Ramlibacter sp.
CGCATTCATCGACAAGCATCCGGGGCTCAAGCAGGCTTTCGAATACGACGTGATGCACGTCATGAGCGAAATCATGGCCCACACCATCACGCTGCACCTGCTGGATGCGCCGGGACGGGTGAAACGCTTCTTGCGCAAGCATGCGGACCTCGCAGAACGGATGCCGAAGAAAGAACTGGCCTCCTACCTGAACCTTTCCGCGGAAACACTCAGTCGACTGAAGCAGCGCGGGAAGATCTAGCCAGGATCTGGGTCCCCGCCTGCGCGGGGACGCGATGCCCCCGGCATCACGTCTTCGCGTGCGTGAACTTGCGGGTGATCGCCATCAGGCGCAGGCGGTTGTCCACCTTGCCCGCGCCGGCCACCGAGATGGCGACCTGCTCCGTTGCCTGCTTCTCGGCGTCGTTCACGACGATGCCGGCGAGCGTCACCTGGCCGTCCCGTGATTCCACCTGCACGTCGACGTCGCGCGTCGCGTCGTTGGCCTTGAGCGCCGCACGGACGCGCGCGCTCAGCGCAAGGCCCTCGAGGATGGAGCGCGATTCATCGGTTTCCTGGAACTCGGGCAAGCGCGTGAGCGCGAGGATCTGCTCCACGCACCCCTCGACGGAGATGCGGTCGGTGTTCAGCACCATGTCGTAGAGCAGCGGGTCGCCCCAGGTCACGCCGAACTGCGCGTTCATGCGGGATGCGTGCGCGGCGTCGCTGCGCCGCACTTCCGCCTCGGCCGCGTCGCGCTCGCTGGTGCCCAGGTCATTCATCACCCATTCGACGCGCTGCTCGAACGGGCGCGTGACGCGCACGCGCACCACGTGCCGCACGGGACGCAGGAGGCACGTGGCGCCCCAGTCGCGCAGCACCACGTTGCCGCGCACGGCCTGCGCGAACACTTCCTCGGCGGTGAAGAGCGCCATGCGGTCCTTGTCGGTCGACAGGCGCTCGACGAAACCGGCCTTGCCTTCGCGCAGCCGGCGGACCAGGCTGGCCGGCACCTGCATCTTGCCCGCCACGTTCTCGACGACCTCGTTGCGCATGACGGCAAGGTTCGCCACCTGCGCGAGCCGCACGGCGACGTCCTTGGCGAGCGAGCCCATCTCCTGGGTCAATGCGATGACGGGCATGGTGCGGCGCTCCTCAATCGACGGGTTGTTCCGCGGTGAAGGCGGGCGGCTTGGGCGGCCGTACCTTCGCGATGAGGCGCGCGATCAACGGCCAGAACAGCAGCAGCAGCGCCAGCCCGGTGATGGAGGCCACCAGCGGGTTCGCCACCATGATCGACAGCTCGCCCTGGGACAGGAGCATCGCCTGGCGGAAGGCGTCCTCCGCCTTGTCGCCCAGCACCAGCGCCAGCACCAGTGGCGCCAGCGGGTAGTCGAGTTTCTTGAACACGTAGCCGATCACGCCGAACGCGAGCATCAGCCAGATGTCGAACATCGCGTTGTGAACCGTGTACGCACCGATGGCGCAGACCACGATGATCACCGGCGCGATGATCGAGAACGGGATCCGCAGGATCGATGCGAACAGCGGCACCGTCGTGAGCACCACGATCAGGCCGACCAGGTTGCCCAGGTACATCGAGGCGATCAGGCCCCAGACGAAGTCTTTCTGCTCGACGAACAGCAGCGGGCCGGGCTGCAGGCCCCAGATCAGCAGGCCCCCCAGAAGCACGGCCGCCGTGGGTGAACCGGGGATGCCCAGCGCCAGCATCGGCAGCAGCGCGGCGGTACCGGCCGCGTGCGCCGCGGTTTCGGGCGCGACCACGCCCTCGATCTGGCCGGTGCCGAACTTGGCGCCGTCCTTCGACATCTTCTTCGCCAGGCCGTAGCTCATGAACGAGGCGGGCGTGGCGCCGCCGGGCGTGATGCCCATCCAGATGCCCACGAGCGAGCTGCGCACGGACGTCATCCAGTACTTGGGCAACTGCTTCCAGGTCTGGAACACCACCTTCGGGCTGATCTTGGCGGACTTGCCGGAGAAGGCCAGGCCCTCTTCCATGGACAGCAGGATCTCGCCAATGCCGAACAGGCCGATGACCGCGATCAGGAAGTCGAAACCGCGCATCAGCTCCTCGAGGCCGAAGGTCAGGCGCAGCTGGCCGGTGACGGTGTCCATGCCGACCGCTGCCAGCGCGAAGCCGATGGCCATGGAGGCGAGGATCTTGAACGGCGAGCCCTTGCCCATGCCCACGAAGCTGCAGAAAGTGAGCAGGTAGACGGCGAAGAACTCCGGCGGACCGAACTTGAGCGCGAACTTCGCGACCAAGGGTGCCAGGAAAGTGATCATCACCACCGCCACGAACGCGCCGATGAAGGACGACGTGAAGGCCGCGGTCAGCGCCGCTGCCGCCTGTCCCTTCTGCGCCATCGGAAAGCCGTCGAAGGTCGTGGCCACCGACCACGGTTCGCCGGGGATGTTGAACAGCACCGACGTGATGGCCCCGCCGAACAGCGCGCCCCAGTAGATGCAGGACAGCATGATGATCGCCGACGTCGGCGACATCGAGAACGTGAGCGGCAGCAGGATCGCGACGCCGTTGGCGCCGCCGAGCCCGGGCAGCACGCCGATGAGCACGCCGAGCGTGATCCCGACGAACATCAGGAGCAGGTTCATCGGCGTCAGGATGACGCTGAAGCCGTGGAAGAGGGCGCTGAGTTC
>JAJNBO010000515.1 GCA_021156245.1 Ramlibacter sp.
TCAGGCCCATCTGCTCCAGGATCGCGAGCACGATCACGAAGGCGATGAAGCCCCCGGTGTAGAAGGCGTAGACCTTGTTCAGCTGCTTCTTGAAAGCGGCGTTGGAGCTGCTGGATACATTCGGCTGGGGCCGGTCGGGTGCAATGGTGGCCATGTCTTATTCCTCCTCGGCGACGCCGTATTCCTGGTCCAGCTTGTTCATGTAGCGCGCGTAGAACCAGATCAGGATCACGTACACCACGAGGGCGCCCTGCGCCCCCACCCAGAAGCTGAACGGCCAGCCGAAGAAGTTGAAGTTCAGGTTGCGGGCGAAGAAGGCCACCACGAAGGTGACGACGAACCAGATCGCCAGCAGGATGCCGGTGATCCGAAGGTTCCTCTGCCAGTACTCCCGATGCCTGTCGGTCATCTGCATGCTTGTCTCCTCTGTCGGACCGCGAGGTCCTGCTCGCTCCACGCACGCGGCCCGCCGCGGCTCGCGCCGCGCCTGCAACCCGGGCCGACCCGGGGGGTTCGCCGCTAGCGGGCGGGCTCGACGGGCAAGCCCGTCTCGCGCGCCAGCTGGTTGGCGACCTTGGGCTCGAACCGGTGGAGGTGGCGGATGATCCGCTGGGCCTCTTCCGGCTCTTGCCGTTCCACATGCACCCGCGCCAGCTGGTACCAGCCGTACGGGCTCATGGGTTGCAATTGGGTGTTGCGCTTCAGGGCCGCGACGGCTTCGTCGAGGCGCTGGAGGCGGATGAGAACCAGCCCGAGGCCGTACCAGGCCCTGTCAAGCTGGGGGGACAGTTCGGTCGCGCGCCGGAAGGCGGCTTCGGCGCGCGCGAACTCGCCAGCTTCCTCGAGGAGGAAGCCGTAGTTGAACCAGTGGCTGCCCACGCTGCCATGGTGGGCGAGCAGTTCGTCCATGGTGGCCAGGGCTGTGGCCCGGTCGCCGCCTTGCGCCTGCAGGTGCGCCTTGCTCGCCAGCGCGTAGTCGTCGCGCGGGAACTCCGCCAGCATCTGCTCGAACAGCGACAGTGCCGCATCGCGCTGCCCGAACACCAGGAGGGCCATGGCGCGCCACTTGAAGCCGCGGTAGCGCAGCTTCTGCGTCACTTGCACAGGTGCACCCCGATGCGCACGCACATGTCGATCTTGGTGAAGGTCGCCGCGATCCACACGAAGGACACCAGCAGGAAGGCCACGAGGGGAAGGTGCTGGTCCAGCACGACCCGCGGCGAGACCAGGCGCGCGCCGGTGATGAGGGGACGCGTGAGGACTCGGAACAGCTGGTAGAAGAGGTTCTCGTCCCGCCGCTTGCCGGCGAGCAGTCCGAGCACCCACTGGCCGGCGAGCGACAACAGGGCGATCTCGGCCAGCAGCTTCAGGATCTCGACGAACAGCAGCACGCGATGTCCTCTGACGAGTTGGCGCATGGTTGGCATGCCGCCTTACGATTTCCTTACAAACCTCTCCCGTTCGGGCGATGGCCCACTAGGGATTGCCCACCCCCTCCTGCAGCGCCCCGGGACGGGAAGGCAGGAGCAGGCTGGCGAGGACGATGACGGCGACCCCCATGGCCACGCCGAAGACCCCGCCGGCGACCGGCAGGATGCCGAACCACAGGGCAGGCTCGCCGGCCACCCCCACCGCTGCGCGGACCGCCGGGCTGCTGGACACCATGTAGTACACGGTGACGCCGAAGCCGGCGAGCATGCCGGCCACCGCCGCGAACCCCGTCGTGCGCCGCCAGAAGATGCCGAGCACCATGGCGGGCAGCAACGCGGACGCCGCGAGCGAAAACGATGCGGACACGAGCGGCAGGATGTCCGCGGGCTTGAGCGTTGCCACCATGGCGGCAAGCAGGGCCACGCCGAGCAGCGCGAACTTGGACAGGATGACGCGCTGCTCCGGCGTGGTGTGGGTGCCGATGTCGTGGCAGAAGAGGTCACGCACCAGCGCATTGCTGATGGTGAGCAGCAGGCCGTCGGCGGTGGACAGCGCCGCGGCGAGGCCGCCCGCCGCGACCAGCCCGGAGATCACGTAAGGCAGTCCGCCGATCTCGGGAGTCGCCAGCATGATGATGTCGGCGCCCATGCGGATCTCGCCGAACTGCACGCGGCCGTCCCCGTTGACGTCGCTCACCGAAGCCAGCGCGGGATCCACCCTCCCCCACTGGACGATCCAGGCGGGCAAGGCGTCGAAGCTGCTGCCGACCAGGCCCTGCATCACCTCGAACTTCACCAGCACCGCGAGCGCGGGGACGCTCAGGTACAGCAGTCCGACGAAGAACAGCGCCCAGGCGACGGAGGTCCGGGTGTCGGCGACGGAGCGCGTCGTGTAGAAGCGCGTCAGCAGGTGCGGCAGGCCCGCCGTTCCCGCCATCAGGCAGAACACCAGGGCGAGGAAGTTGGCGCGTGAACCCTCGAACGCCTCGCGCTCCACGGAGCTGCCTTGGGGGTCTCCCGCGAAAGCCGTTCCGTGCGGCGGCAATCCTCCGAGGGGCTGCGCGCGCTGCAGCGATTCCTGGTGCAAGCGGGTCCAGTACTCTCGTGCCGAAGGAGCGTCCTTCGGCAGGGCGGCCAGTTCCCGGTTGGCCGCGACGATGCGGGCCGGGTCCGCGTCCTGCGCCTTGAGCTGGCGGATGCGCTCGCGCGCCTCCGCGCGTTCGCG
>JAJNBO010000054.1 GCA_021156245.1 Ramlibacter sp.
GGCTTGGCGTCGGCCACGGCCTGCGCGGCGATGGCGCCGGCGGCGCCCGCCTTGTTCACCACCAGCACCGGCACGGGGATGATGCCCTTGGCCGCGAACGAGAGCTGGCGGGCGATCTGGTCCGCCGAGCCGCCGGGTGCGAAGCCCACCAGGATGGTGATCGGCTGCGTCGGCGTCCATTCCTGCGCCCAGGCAGGCGCGGCGGCAACGGCGGCAAGCAGGGCCACGGCGGCGTGGCGGCGGGTCAGCCCGCGGCGGGGGATGTTCATCTTGTCTCCTTCGGGATTCGGGGGTGCCGCGCAGTGTCGGCGCGGCCCGCGAAGCCGTCCAATACATAATTCCGCGCCCATTGATGCCTGCACGGCATCACGCACGCGGCAACGCGGCCACCACCTCCTGCGTCACCTTGCGGAAGGCCTGGATGGCCGGGGTTTCCTGGCCGCGGCGCCACGCCAGCGCGACGTGCACCGGCTCCACCTTGTCCGCGAGCTGCACGAAGCGCACGTTGCGCGGATGCAGGTTGCGCGCCGTGGCGGGCACCACCGCCACGCCGAGGCCCGCCCCCACCAGCCCGACCACGGTATGGATCTGCGTTGCATGCTGCGCCACCAGGGGCGTGAAGCCGGCCTGCTCGCACAGCGCCTGCACGCGGGCGTGGAACAGCGGCGACTCCGCGCGCGAGAACATCACGAAGGGATCGCCGGCCACGCTGCGGACCTGCACCCGGCTGCGACCCGCCAGTGGGTGCCGGGTGGGCAACGCCAGCAGGAACGGGTCTGGCATCACGGGAAGCACCTCCAGGTCCGCCGGGGCCGCCTGCACGCGCAGCAGGCCGAGATCGATCGTGCCGCGCAGCAGCGCCGCATGCTGCGCGGTGATCGGAAGTTCGTGCAGCTCCAGTTCGATGCCGGGATGCAGCTGGCGGAAGCGCCCGACGATCGAAGGCAGCAGGCCATAGGTCGAGGAGTGGATGAATCCCAGCGACAGCCGTCCCAGCTCGCCGGTGCCCGTGCGCCGCGTATCGGCGACGGCGCGCGCCAGTTCCTGCTGGATTGCGCGGCTGCGCTCCAGCAGCAGCGCCCCCGCCGGGAGCAGCTCCACCCGGCGCTGCGTGCGTCGCAGCAGGGGCGTGCCCAGTTCCTCCTCCAGCTGCTGGACCTGCCGCGACAGCGCCGGCTGCGCGATCGCCAGGCGCGCCGCGGCCCGCCCGAAATGGAGCTCCTCGGCGACGGCCTGGAAATAGCGAAGCTGGCGGATGTCGATCATCGTCATGCCGTGAAGGCATCAATCAGGCCGCAATTATGTATTGGACGGAAGGTCATCCCTCGACCGACACTGCGGCTGCCATGCAGATCGAATCTCCCGCCGACGCCGCGCCCGCCGCGCAGCCCGCCGCCGCCGCCGCGGCAGCGAAGCAGCCCATCCCCCTGCCCGCGCGCCTCGGCCACATCCTGTCGCTCGACGATTTCGAGCGCGCCGCGCGCCGCCACCTCCCGGCGCCGGTCTTCGCGTACATCTCCGGCGCGGTCGAGCGCAACCACACGCTGCGCGCCAATGCGGCCTCGTTCGAGCAGTACGAATTCCTGCCGCGGATGCTGGTCGACATCTCCAGGCGGACGACGGCAGCCACCGTGCTCGGCAAGCGCTGGTCCGCGCCCTTCGGCATGGCGCCCATGGGCATCAGCGCACTGTCGGCCTATCGCGGCGACCTCGTCCTGGCGCAGGCTGCCGCGCGCGAGAACGTGCCGATGATCATGAGCGGCTCCTCGCTGATCCGGCTCGAGGAGATCGTGAGCGCGAATCCCGACGCCTGGTTCCAGGCCTACCTGCCCGGCGACGAGGCGAACATCCGCGCCTTGATCGAGCGCGTGAAGGCCGCCGGCTACGGCACGCTGGTGATCACGGTGGACGCCTCCATCGCCTCCAATCGCGAGAACAACGTGCGGGCCGGCTTCTCGACGCCGATGCGGCCGGGCCTGTCGCTGGCGTGGCAGGGCATCACGCATCCGCGCTGGCTGTTCGGCACCTTCCTGAGGACGATCGCGGTGCACGGCATGCCGCACTTCGAGAACAACTACGCGCGGCGCGGGGCACCTATCCTCTCGGCCAACGTGCAGCGCGACTTCTCGGACCGTGGGCACCTGAACTGGGACCACCTGCGCATGATCCGCGGGCTCTGGCCGGGGCAGCTGGTCGTCAAGGGCATCCTGGACCCGCGCGACGCCCGGCTGGCGGTGGACTGCGGGGCCGACGGCATCATCGTGTCCAACCACGGCGGCCGCCAGCTCGATGGCACAGTCCCGCCCCTGCGGATGCTGCCGCAGGTGGTCGCCGCCTGCCCGCAGGTGCCCGTGATGATCGACAGCGGCTTCCGGCGCGGCACCGACGTGCTCAAGGCCCTGGCGCTGGGCGCGAAGTTCGTGTTCGTGGGCCGTCCCTTCAACTACGCGGCCTCGGTGGCCGGCGAGGACGGCGTGCGCAAGGCCATCGGCCTGCTGCGCGAGGAGGTCTCGCGCAACATGGCGATGCTGGGCGTGAACACGCTGGCGGAGCTCGACGCCACCTACCTGCTGCCGGCCGCCCGCAACTGATCCTTGCGGCTTCGCTACATTCGTTTCCTCTTCCCTTCACACCAACGGACATCCCCATGGTCGGTCTCCAGATCCTCAAGCGCCAACGCCAGGTCGGCGAGCAATACATCAAGGCTTTTGCCGGCATCCCGGTGGCCAACGTCAGCGACTGCATGACGCGCATGACGGCAGGCGGGCCGCGGCTGCGCCCCATGCACAAGGGCGGCAAGCTGGCCGGCCCGGCGCTGACGGTTAAGTCGCGCCCTGGCGACAACCTGATGATCCACAAAGCGCTGAGCATGGCGCAGCCCGGCGACGTGATCGTGGTGGACGCCGGCGGCGACCTCACCAACGCGCTGTTCGGGGAGCTGATGGTCAACACCGCCATCCGCCGGGGCGTGGCCGGCGTCGTGCTGAACGGCGCAGTGCGCGACTGCGACGTCATCGCGCAACTGGACTTCCCGCTCTACGCCGCCGGTGTCACGCACCGCGGCCCGTACAAGGACGGCCCGGGCGAGATCAACGTGCCCATCGCCATCGACGGCATGGTCGTCGCCCCCGGCGACCTGGTCCTGGGCGACGCGGACGGCCTGCTGTGCGTGCCCTTCGACGACGTCGAGGCGGTGCTCGAAGCTTCGCGCAAGAAGGTGAAGCTGGAAGAGCAGATGATGGCCGACATCCAGGCCGGTACGCTGGACACCAAGTGGATCGATGCGACCCTCCAGCGCATCGGCTGCGACCCGACGCCGCGCTGACCCGATGGCCAACGACAAGCGCGTGGTCCGCTCCGACCTCTGGCTCGATCCCGTCTTCGACGCGCGACTGGCGCAGGAGCGCGACGTCTCCCTCGGCGTGTTCACCGTGCGCGGCGCGCCTGCCGCGGCCTGGGACCTGCTTTCCCTCGCCCACGTGTACCACGTGTCCGCCGCGAAGGACGAGCTGCCGCGCGAGTGGTTCGTCAGCGGCGAGCTGCTGGCACGCTGCCCGCAGCTGCTGGCCGTGTCGTCCAGCGGCGCGGGCTACGACACGGTCGATGTCGACGCCTGCACGGCCGCCGGCGTCGCGGTGATGAACCAGGCCGGCGGCAACGCGGTGTCCGTCGCGGAGCACACCCTGGCCATGATGCTGGGCATCTCGCGCCGCATGATCGAGTGCGACCGGCGCATGCGCCGCGAACAGGGCTTCACGCGCGAGGACGTGATGGGGCACGAGATCCACGGCAAGACCGTCGGCTTGGTCGGCCTGGGCCATGTCGGCTCCCGCGTCGCGGCGCTCGCCAAGGCGTTCGGCATGGACGTGATCGCCGCCGACCCGCTGCTGCGGGAGGGCGAGATCGTCCGGCGCGGCGCGCGCTCCGTCACGCTGGACCAGCTGCTGGCGCAGGCCGACATCGTCTCGCTGCACTGCCCGCGCGACGCGACGACGCTGAAGATGATCGATGCCAGGGCCTTCGCGCGCATGAAGCAGGGCGCCATCTTCATCACCACCGCGCGCGGCGGCATCCACGACGAGCAGGCTCTGGTCGAGGCGCTGCGCTCCGGCCATCTCGCCGGCGCCGGCGTCGACGTGTGGGACCGCGAGCCGCCGCCGCTGGACCACCCGCTGCTGGCGATGGACAACGTGTTCGCCAGCTTCCACATCGCCGGCGTCACGCACGAATGCCGCCGCAACGTCGCCTCCATGGCCGCGGAGCAGATCGCGCAGGTGCTGGCCGGCGGCCGCCCGCCGCGCCTCGTCAATCCCGAAGTGTGGCCCCGATTCGAAGAACGGCGCGCACGCCTTCTGGCGTGACGCGTCCCTGATCCCTTTCCCTCCACGGAGACATCCATGCAACGCGTTCCCTCTTTCCTGCGCCGGCTGGCGCCGGCCCTGGTCCTGTCCGCCTCCGCGCTGATCGCGCCCCTGGCCGCGCACGCTGCCTATCCCGAACAGCCGATCAAGATGATCGTGGCCTACGGCGCCGGCGGCGGCACGGACATCGTCGCGCGCGTGATGGCGCCCTACATCGCCAAGCACCTGGGCAACAACGCCAGCGTCGTGGTGATGAACCGCGCCGGTGCGGGCGGCGGCATCGGTTTCGCCGAGATCGCGAACGCGCCTGCGGACGGCTACACCATCGGCTTCCTCAACACGCCCAACGTGCTGACGATCCCGATCGAGCGCAAGAGCAACTTCCACTGGCAGAACTTCGACCTGCTGGGCAACGTGATCGACGATCCCGGCAACGTCTCCGTGCACGCCGACAGCCCGATCAGGAACCTGGCGGACCTGGTCGCCCATGCGAAGGCCAATCCGGGCGCCGTGACGTATGGCACCACCGGCATCGGCTCCGACGACCACCTGGCGGCGCTGATGTTCGAACGCGCAGCCGGCGTGAAGCTGACGCACGTGCCGTTCAAGGGCGCGGCGGAAGTGCACAACGCGATCGCCAGCAAGCAGATCATCATGGCCGCAATGAATATCGGCGAGGCGCTGCAATACGCCAAGGGCGGCACGCCCCTGCGCCACCTGGGGCAGATGAGCACCGGCCGCAGCAACCTTGCGCCGAACGTGCCGACGTTCAAGGAGCAGGGTTACGACATCGTGATGGCGTCGCTGCGCGGCATCGGCGCGCCCAAGGGCTTGCCCGCGCCGGTGCGCGAACAGCTGGTGAATGCGATCCAGAAAGCGGCCGCCGACCCGGAGTTCCAGGCCAAGGCCGCCGGCTATTTCGCGCCCTTGCGCTACCTCGCGCCGGCACGCTACGAGGCGGAGCTGAAGGAGTCGGAAGCCGGCTTCAAGCAGCTATGGACCCAGATGCCCTGGGGCGACAAGTAAGGGCTACTTCACGCCGCCGATCGCGCCGCCCGCTTCGTCCAGCCGCTTGCGGGCGGCTGCCGCATCGAGCCCGAGCCGCGACATCACGATCGCGGTCTTGACGTGGCCGCCGGCCGCGTCCAGCAGGCGTGTCGCCTCGTCGCGGCCAACGCCCAGCGTGTCGATCAGGATCCGCTCGCCGCGGTCCTGCAGCTTCTGGCAGGTGACCTGCAGGTCCACCATCAGGTTGCCGTAGACCTTGCCGGTCTTCACCATCGCCGCGGTGCTGATCATGTTCAGCACCATCTTGGTGGCCGTGCCTGCCTTCATGCGCGTGGACCCGGTGATGACCTCCGGGCCCACCAGCGGCGCGATCACCACGTCGTGCGTCTGCAGGATCTCTTCCGACGGATAGGTGCACAGCAGGAAGCCCGTGCGGGCGCCGAGCTCGCGGGCGCGCGCGAGGGCCCCGTGAACGTACGGGGTGGTGCCGGACGCCGCGATGCCGAGCACGAAGTCGCGCTGGTCCACGTTGCGTTCGTCCATCGCCGCGGCGCCATCGCCGGGATGGTCTTCCGCGCCTTCCTGCGCGCGCAACAGGGCTTCGAAGCCGCCGGCCATCACGCCTTGCACCATCTCGGGCTCGGTGCGGTAAGTTGGCGGCATCTCGGAGGCGTCCAGCACGCCGAGGCGCCCGGACGTTCCGGCGCCGACGTAGACCAGGCGGCCGCCGGCGCGGAAGCACTCGACGACCAGGTCGATCGCGCGGGCGATGCGCTCGCGTTCGTCGCTCACCGCGGCGGCGACGAGGCGGTCCTCCGCATTGATGAGGTCGACGATCTCCAGCGTCGCCATCTGATCGATTCGGGTGCTGCGCGGATTGCGCTGCTCGGTCAGGCGGGCGTCGAGCGGCGGCCGTGACGACGTCTGTGGCTTTCGCGCGGAATCCATGGCAGGGGGTTTCGCCTCCAGCTTGAGGTCAGGCATGCGGATGTCCCATGGTAGAGGTGATCCCATGGTCCCGCCGCCGTGGGGGCATCGATGTAGGAAGGTCCAGTGTTCCGCTGTGGTATCCACGCCGAAACCCGCGGATGACCGGAGCACGCGGCCGGCGTTCCTCATGCGTTGGTGCCGGCACAGGCCGACCGCGCCATCAGGATGCGACCGGGGTGAGCAAGGTCTCGCCGGTGGCGACCAGCTTCTCCTCGCCGGCTGCCACGGCGAACAGTTCGCAGGCCGTGAACACCTGCGTGCGCCCGGGCTTCACGACCCGCGCGCGGGCGACGAAGCGCTCGCCGACCGCCGGCCGCAGGCAGTTGACGGCAAAGTGGGATGCGAGCACGCGGCCGACCAGCGTGGCTGCCGCGAATCCGCAGGCCGTGTCGATCAGCGCGCCCACGAGGCCGGCGTGCAGGAAGCCGGCGTACTGGCCCAGGTCCTCCCGCCAGACAACGGCGATCTCGGCGCGGCCGTCGCCCGCGGAGAGCACCTGGATGCCGCACCAGCGGTTGAAAGCCGCGGTCTCGTTGATGCCGCGGATCAACGCGAGCGGATCGGGATCGTTGGTGGCCATGGCAGCTCCTGGTGTCGCTGCAATCTAGCCCCGCGGTCCGATGCCCGCTGTCCTGGCGGGGACGCGCGGTCCCGGCTGCGACACGTTCAGCGCAGGGCCGCCCAGAGCAGCGAGAGGCCGGAGACCAGCATCAGCGCGTCGATCAGGCAGCGGTACGCCAGCGGCGAAAGTCTCAGGACCACGTGCTTGCCGATGAAGGACCCCGCCATGAGCGTCGCGCCGACGCCCAGGCCTTGCAGCAGCACCTCCGGCGGGAAGGCGCCGGACGCCTGGAAGGTCAGCACCTTGGCGACATACACGCCGATGGAGCCCGCGGCCTCGGTGCCCAGGAATGCGCCGCGTTCCAGCCCGTAGAAGGTGAACAGCGGAACGGTGAGCGGCCCGGTGGACACGACCAGCCCGGTGAGCAACCCCAGCGGCCCGCCCAGCAACGCCAGGTGCAGCAGCGACAGCTTCAGCGAGCGCCGCGCCAGCCAGCGCCGCACGCCGATCAGCGACAGGAAGAACACGCCCAACGCGGCTTCCGCGACGCCGGGCGGGATGGCCAGCAGCGTGCGCGCGCCGATCGCCGCGCCCGGGATCGCCGTCGAACAGTAGGCGGCGCACGCGCGCCAGTCGATGTCCCGCCACCAGGCGAGCACGCGGCCGAAGTTGCCCAGGATGGCCGCGACCGCCATGATCGGCACCGCCTGCCGCGGGCCGAACATCACCACCAGGATGGGCATGAGCACCAGCGACGAGCCGGTCCCGACGATGCCGCCGAGCGTGCCGGCGAACAGCCCGGCGGCGGCCAGGAAGACGTACTCCAAGCTAGCGGTACCTGGCGGCCGTGATGAACTGGCTGAAGGTCTCGCACCAGACGATCACCGCCGTGAAGCGCGCGGGGTCGACGTCCGGCGGCAGCGGGACGACGAAGTTCTCGAAGGTCTTGACGTCGCCGACCCGCACCATCTTCGGCTTCAGGCGCTGGAAGTCGGCTTCGGTCTCGACGAACTCCGGCGACAGGTACAGCTTGTAGTCCGGCCCGGGCGCCAGCCGGCCGGCCAGGCCGATGCTGCGCGCCCCGACCGAGACGGTGCCCTCCCCCCAGTGCAAAGCATCGCTGTCCTTCAGGTCCCTGCGGAACTGGCCGGTGAACGCGTTGGCGCCGACCTGCTGCCCCACCTGCGAGGCCGTCGGCGCCGCCGGGGCGACGAGGATGGGCAGCACGTAGATCCCGGCCGCGAAGCCGATCGCGAGCATGGCAAGGTGCGTGGCGAGGAGGAGCAGCTTCTTCATCGGCGTCGGCTTTGCGGCGGAAAGTACCACCATGCGGCGAGCACCGCCAGTCCGAACAGCGAGTAGGCCGCCGTGAACACCCAGGGCGACGCCTCGTGGAACAGGAGGCGCTGCACCCAGTGCTCGATGAAGCCTGCGCCGTAGGTGCCCTGGCCGGCTTGCGCGCGCAGCCACATCTCGAGCGTCGTGAGCGGGCAGACGGCGCCCAGCCACGCCTGCGCCACCACGTAGGCGATGGCGGCGAGGTGCGCGACGCGGAACGCCATCGAGCGGGCGAAGCGCCAGCCACGCAGGCCGCCCGCCAGGATGGCGGCCAGGCCGCCCACCACGAACAGGACGACGCCGAAGTGCAGCAGCAGGACGGCGTCCGCCAGCAGCCGGTAGCTCATTCCGGCTGCGCGAGCAGCGCCTCGCGGCGAGCGAGGCTGTCCGCGGGCCAGTGGTCCTCGCGGTCGTAGTACTCGGGCACGGCGGGCGTTCCCGGCGGCAGCACCACCCACGGCTGCTTCGATGCCGTGAAGATGTGGATGTCCGGCGGCAGGAGGTCCGGGTTGTCCAGCGTGCCGACCCGCACGAAGTGCACGCGCCGGCCGGACCCCGAATAGTTGCTCCACAGCGCGACCAGGCAACGAGGACAGCGCGCGATCAGCTGCCCCTGCCCGCTCGCGGACGGCGTGTCGATCACCTTCACCTCGCCCGCCAGCAGCGTCACGCGGGCGGCCTCGATCAGCGCGTTCAGCGCGAACGCAGCGCCCGACTCCCGCTGGCACCAGCGGCAGTGGCAGCAGTGCACGAACAACGGCGGCGAGCTGAGCCGGTAGCGCACGAAGCGGCAGTCGCAGCCGCCGTCGGCGGAGAAGGAATCGGCGCTGGCGGCTTCCATCGCCTTACAGCGCCAAAGTCATGAAGATGCTGTTCGGGTCCTCGCGGTAATCACCGAACGGGCCGCAAGGCGTGAAGCCGAAGCTGCGGTAGAGCGCGCGCGCCGGCTCGAAGCCGGGCTGCGAGCCGGTCTCCAGGCTGAGGCGCAGGTACCCGCGCGCACGGGCTTCGCCGATGATGTGCTGCAGCACGGCGCGGCCCGCGCCCTTGCGTCGAAGGCCCTTCGGGGTGCGCATCGACTTGATTTCCCCATGGGTGGGCGTCAGTTGGCGCAGGGCGCCGCATCCGAGCAGCAGCGGCCCTTCCCGCACCGTCCAGAACGTGACGTCCAGGCCGCGCAGCCCGGAGAGGTCGAGCGCGTGCACGCTCTCCGGCGGGGAGAGCTCGTGCATGTGAGCAAGATGTTCCTCCAGCAGCGCGTGGATGTCGGGTCCGGTGAGGTCGTCGATCTGGATACGCATTGGCGGGCTCGTCAGGGGTACTCGTACGCGGCGTCGGCGCTCTCCGCCTTGCACAGCGTCATCTGCGTGCCATGGTAGTAGCGGCCGCCCAGCTGCACGGCGTCGGGCTCGCGGCCGCACTCGACGAACCCGAGCGAGCGGTAGAGGCCGAGCGCGGGGTCGTTGGGCAGGTTGACGGTGAGGT
>JAJNBO010000516.1 GCA_021156245.1 Ramlibacter sp.
GACCTTCGCGATGGGCTTCCTCGGCTTGCTCATGCCCGTTCCCCAGGCCGCGAGCCTGCTCACCCTGCCCTCGTTCGTCACCAACCTCTGGCAATCGCTTGGGGGCGGCTACTTCCGTGCGCTGCTGCGACGGCTTTGGACGTTCCAGCTGGCCATCGCCGCCGGCGTGGGCGCCGCCGCCGTGCTGCCGCCGCTGAACGATGACACGGGCAGGACGCTGCTGGGCGGCTGCCTGCTGGCCTACGGCGCGCTGGGTGCGGCAGGAAGGCGGCTGCCCCCGCCGCCAGCGCGCTGGCAGGGAGTGGCCGATCCTGCGGTGGGCGCGGCCACGGGCCTGGTCACGGGACTGACCGGCGTGTTCGTGTTGCCGGCCGTGCCCTACTTGCAGGCGCTGCAACTCGACCGCGTCCAGTTCGCCCAGGCGCTCGGCCTTTCCTTCACGACGTCCACCGTGGCGCTGGCCGTCCTGCTCGCGGCGCGCGGCGACTTCAACCTTTCGGCATCCGTCCACTCGGCGATGTCGCTGGTTCCCGCGCTCGCGGGCATGTGGAGCGGCCAGAAGATCCGCGACGCATTGAGCGAAGCCGGCTTCCGCAAGTGCTTCTTCTTCGGCATGGTCGCGCTTGGAGGCTGGCTGCTCGTGCGGTGAGGATTCAGCGCGCCGCGTCGATGGCGGCCAGCAGTTCCTCCGGGGAGAACGGCTTGGTCAGGTGCAGGTCGAAGCCGGCCGCCTGCGCCTTGCGCCGGTCCTCCTCCTGCCCCCAGCCGGTGGCGGCGATCAGCAGCGCGCGGCGGCCCCAGGGTTGCGCGCGCACCTGGCGGGCGACCTCATAGCCGTTCAGCCCCGGCATGCCAATGTCCAGCACCAGCACGTTCGGCTGCAGGCTGGCCGCCATCGCCGCGGCGGTCGTGCCTTCGGCGGCCAGGTGCACCTCGTGCCCCGCCATGCGCAGCACTTCGGCCAGCACTTCGACGGCATCGATGTTGTCGTCCGCCAGCAGCACCGACCGCTGGTCGCTGGTCCTCTCGGCTGCGGCCGCAGGCGGCGCGCTGGCCTGCTGCCCGGGATGCGCGCTGACCGGCAGCCGCACTTCGAACCGGCTCCCGCCGCCGATGCCGGGGCTCGTTGCCGATATGGTCCCGCCATGCAGCTCCACCAGGCCCTTGGCCAGGCCGAGCCCGATGCCAAGGCCGCCCTCGGACCGCTCCAGCGCGGACTGTTCCTGCGCGAACATGTGGAAGACGGTGTGCAGCGCCTCCGCGCCCATGCCGATGCCGTTGTCCGTGACGCTGAACACGATCCAGCCGTCCTCGCCCGACACGTCGAGCTGGATGCGGCCGCCGGCGTCCGTGTACTTGCAAGCGTTGTTCAGGATGTTGGACAGCACCTGCGCCAGCCGCACCGGGTCGGCGTGCAGCCATTGCTGCGGCTGCTCGACGTGCGTCGTGAGCGCATGGCGCTTGCGCTCCGCGACGGGCATGGCGGCTTCCAGCGCCGTGTCCACAATGGCCTGCACCTGCACCCAGTCACGTTTGAGCACCAGCCGCCGCTGGGTGATGCGCGCGACGTCGATCAGGTCGTCCAGCAGGCGTGCCATGTGGGACACCTGGCGCTCGACGATCTGCACGGCGCGCGTGCGCACCGGCTCGGCAACGGCCGGCATGGACAACAAGTGCACCGCGGTGCGGATCGGCGCGAGCGGGTTGCGAAGTTCGTGGGCGAGCGTGGCGAGGAACTCGTCCTTCTGCCGGTCGGCCGTCCTCAAGGCCTGCGCCGCCCGCCGTGCATCATCGATGTCGGTGGTCGTGCCGAACCAGTGCAGCACCCGGCCGCTGGAATCCTTCTGGGGGACCGCTCGCGTGAGGAACCAGCGCCAGCTGCCATCGGCGTGCCGCAGGCGGTGCTCGACCGTCCACTCCTTGCCGTCTTCCCGCGCCTTCTTCCAGGCCTTCCACACCGGCTCGGCGTCGTCGGGGTGCAGGGCTTCGGCCCAGCCATAGCCCAGCGCCCGCGCTTCGTGCTGGCCGGTGAAGGCTTCCCACTGCGAGTTGAAGCGTTCCAGCTTGCCGGCGGGCGACGCTTCCCAGGCGATCGCGGGGATGCTGTTGGAAAACGCGAGCAGCGCCTCCTGCGCTCGCTGCCGACCGGTGACGTCGTGGCCATAGGTGAAGATGCCGTACACGCGGCCGTGCCCGTCCAGCAGGGGCTGGTACACGAAGTCCACGAAGGCTTCGGTCGGCAGGTCGCTCCCGTCCAGGTTCAGGAGAACGCGTGCCGACCGCCCCACATAGGGTCGCCCGCTGCGGTACACGTCGTCCAGCAGGTCCACATAACCCTGGTCCACCACTTCCGGCAACGCGTCGCGCACGGGCCGGCCCAGCACCTCGCGGTCACCGATGTGCCTCAGGTAGCCGGGGTTGACCACTTCGAACACGTGGTCCGGACCGCGCGTGACGCAAAGGATCCCAGGCGCCTGCTGGAACAGGCTCTGCAGCCTCTCCTGCTCGGCACGCTGGTGCTGCGCGGCCAGCACCGTCGCCGTGGTCTCGGTGCAGGCGCAGTAGATGCCGGCAGTCCGTCCTTGCTCGTCCTGTACCGGCGAATACGAGAACGTGAACCAGGTGTCCTCCTCCC
>JAJNBO010000055.1 GCA_021156245.1 Ramlibacter sp.
CACGGCCACGTCGACCAGCAGGCCCGGCATCGGCGACAGCAGGAAGCGGCTCATGTCGGGTGGCGCCTTGAACGGCATCAGGGCGTGCAGTTCGGCGCTCCGCGGGGTGAGGACCAGCGCGTCCAGCCGGGTGCCGTCGTGGGAGATGCGCAGCGCGAGCGGGTTGCGCGGCACACCGCGTTCGACCTGCGCAGTGAACGGCTTGCCGTCCACGGTGCCGCGGATGCGCGCGCCGCCCAGGTGCCACTTGCTGCAGATCGTGTAGGTCTTCCCGCCCGTTTCGACCACGCTCGAGCCGGACTGCGCCTCGTAATCGCGCACCGTGACAGGTTGGTGCCGGTGCCTGCCCGTGCCGTCGAGCCGGACGACCACGAAATCCTCGCCCACCTTGAACTCGTGCCCGCGCAGCTGGCCGCTGATGCCGGCGGAGCGTTGCAGTGCCCGCCGGTTTGCATACGCTGCGAGTGCGACCAGGAAGTCCGGGTCCGCGTGCGGCACGTCCTCGGCGCGGAAGCCGCTGCCGTAGTGTTCCGCGATGAAGCCGGTATTGAAGTCACCGGAGACGAACTTCGGGTGGGCCAGCAGCGCCGCCTGGAAAGGGATGTTGCTGGAGATGCCGCGGATGACGAAGCCGTTGAGGGCATCGCGCATCTTCGCGATGGCATCGTTGCGATCGGTCCCGTGCACGATCAATTTGGCGATCATCGAGTCGTAGTACATCGGGATCTCGCCGCCCTCGCCCACGCCAGTGTCGACGCGCACGCCTTGCAGGTGCTCCACATCCGACGCCCACATGCTGGCCTTCGGGGGCTGGAACCGCACCAGCCGGCCCGTGGAGGGCAGGAAGCTGCGGAACGGATCCTCCGCGTTGATGCGGCATTCGATCGCCCAGCCGTTGCGCTGCACGTCCTCCTGCGCCAGCGGCAGCTTCTCGCCCGCCGCGACACGGATCATCAGCTCCACCAGGTCCAGCCCGGTGATGCACTCGGTGACGGGATGCTCCACCTGCAGGCGCGTATTCATCTCCAGGAAGTAGAACGACTGGTCCTTGCCCACCACGAATTCGACGGTGCCGGCGCTCTGGTATTTCACCGCCTTCGCCAGGGCAACGGCCTGTTCGCCCATGGCCTTGCGGGTCTTGTCGGAGATGAACGGCGACGGCGCCTCCTCGATCACCTTCTGGTGGCGCCGCTGGATGGAGCACTCGCGCTCGTTCAGGTAGATCACGTTGCCCTGCGCGTCGCCCAGCACCTGGATCTCGATGTGCCGGGGCTCCTCCACGAACTTCTCGATGAACACGCGATCGTCGCCGAAGCTGTTGCGGGCCTCGTTCCGGCAGGACGTGAAGCCCTCGAACGCCTCCTTGTCGTTGAAGGCCACGCGCAGGCCCTTGCCGCCGCCGCCGGCCGACGCCTTGATCATCACCGGGTAGCCGATGTCCTTGGCGATGGAGACGGCTTGTTCGGCGGTCTCGATGGCGTCGTTGTAGCCGGGGATGGTGTTGACGTTCGCTTCCTTGGCCAGCTTCTTGGAGGCGATCTTGTCCCCCATGGCGGCGATGGAGTAATGCTTGGGCCCGATGAAGACGAGGCCCTCCTCTTCCACGCGGCGGGCGAACTCCTCATTCTCCGAAAGGAAGCCGTAGCCGGGGTGGATGGCCTGGGCGCCGGTCTTCTTCGCCGCGGCGATGATCTTGTCGGCCGAGAGATAGCTTTCGCGCGAAGGCGGCGGGCCGATGTGCACGGACTCGTCGGCGAGCGCGACGTGCCGAGCGTCCCGGTCGGCGTCGGAATACACGGCGACGGTCCGGATGCCCATCTTCTTCGCGGTGGCGATGACGCGGCAGGCGATTTCGCCGCGGTTGGCGATCAGGATCTTGGTGAACATGAAGCGTCCTTACAGCGGGATGTTTCCGTGCTTGCGCCACGGGTTCTCGAGCTTCTTGTCGCGCAGCATCACCAGCGAACGGCAGATGCGCTTGCGCGTTTCGTGCGGCAGGATCACGTCGTCGATGAAGCCGCGGGCGCCCGCCACGAAGGGGTTGGCGAAGCGGGCCTTGTACTCCGCCTCCCGCGCGGACAATTTGGCCGGATCGCCCTTGTCCTCGCGGAAGATGATCTCCACCGCGCCCTTGGCGCCCATCACCGCGATCTCGGCGTTCGGCCACGCGAAGTTGACGTCCCCACGCAGGTGCTTGGAGCTCATCACGTCATAGGCGCCGCCATAGGCCTTGCGCGTGATCACGGTGATCTTCGGCACCGTGCACTCCGCGTAGGCGTACAGCAGCTTGGCGCCGTGCTTGATGATGCCGCCGTACTCCTGGCTGGTGCCGGGCATGAAGCCGGGCACGTCGACGAACGTCACCACCGGGATGTTGAAGGCATCGCAGAAGCGCACGAAGCGCGCCGCCTTGATGGAGCTCTTGATGTCCAGGCAGCCCGCCAGCACGAGCGGGTTGTTGGCGACGATGCCGACCGTCTGGCCCTCCATGCGCCCGAAGCCAATCACGATGTTCTTCGCGTTCTCGGGCTGCAGCTCGAAGAAGTCGCCGTCGTCCACCGTCTTGGTGATCAGCTCCTTCATGTCGTAGGGCTTGTTCGGGTTGTCGGGGATCAGCGTGTCCAGCGAGAAGTCCATGCGGTCGGCCGGATCGTTGCTCGGGCGCAGCGGCGGCTTCTCGCGGTTGTTCAGCGGCAGGTAGTTGTACAGGCGGCGCAGCATGATCAGCGCCTCGACGTCGTTCTCGAACGCCAGGTCCGCCACGCCGCTGCGGGTGGTGTGGGTGGTGGCGCCGCCGAGTTCCTCGGCGGTGACCTCCTCGTGCGTCACCGTCTTCACCACTTCCGGGCCCGTGACGAACATGTACGAGCTGTCCTTCACCATGAAGATGAAGTCCGTCATGGCCGGCGAGTACACGGCCCCGCCGGCGCACGGGCCCATGATCATGCTGATCTGCGGCACGACGCCGGACGCCATCACGTTGCGCTGGAACACGTCGGCGTAGCCGCCCAGCGAAGCCACGCCCTCCTGGATGCGCGCGCCGCCGGAGTCGTTCAGGCCGATGACGGGCGCGCCGACCTTCATCGCCTGGTCCATGACCTTGCAGATCTTCTCGGCGTGCGCCTCGGACAGCGCGCCGCCGAACACGGTGAAGTCCTGGCTGAAGACGAACACCAGCCGGCCATTGATCATCCCGTAGCCGGTGACCACGCCGTCGCCCGGGATCTTGGTGTCCTGCATGCCGAAGTCGTGCGAGCGGTGCTCCACGAACATGTCCCATTCCTCGAAGGTGCCTTCGTCCAGCAGCAGCTCCAGCCGCTCCCGCGCCGTCAGCTTGCCCTTCTTGTGCTGCGCCTCGATGCGCTTCGTGCCGCCGCCCAGGCGCGCGGCCGCGCGCTTCTTCTCAAGCTGCTCCAGGATGTCCTGCATCACTCTCTCCGTTGGGGTTCATCGCGTCGAGCAGCTGGCGGGCGGCGGTGGATGCGGCCACCCGGCCCTGCTCGACGTCTTTCGTCAGTTGCGGCAGCAGCGCCTTGACGCCCGCGTGCTGCCGGAAGGCCTGCTTCAGGCCGCTCTCGATCCGCTCCCACATCCAGCCCAGGGATTGGGTCTTCCGCCGGGCCGCGAGGCGGCCACTCTGCTCCTGCAGCGACCGGAAGCGCAGCACCGTGTTCCAGAACGCCTCCACGCCATCGCCCTTCAGTGCGCTCAACAGCAGCACCTGCGGATGCCACAACGTGTCGTCGTGGTGCGCGTGATCGGGGTGGCCGTGCTGGCCCAGGATGCGCAGCGCACTGGTGATCTGCGCCTGGGCGCGCGTGGCGGCGTCGCGGTCGATGTCGGCCTTGTTGATGACGACCAGGTCGGCCAGCTCCATCACGCCCTTCTTGATGGCCTGCAGGTCGTCGCCTGCGTTGGGCAGCTGCATCAGCACGAACATGTCCGTCATGCCGGCCACTGCGATCTCGCTCTGGCCGACGCCGACGGTCTCGACGATCACGATGTCGTAGCCGGCGGCCTCGCACACCAGCATGGACTCACGCGTTTTCGCCGCCACGCCCCCCAACGTGCCGCTGGACGGGCTGGGCCGGATGTAGGCCTGCGGATGCACCGACAGGTGCTCCATGCGCGTCTTGTCGCCCAGGATCGATCCACCGGACACGGACGACGACGGATCGATTGCCAGCACGGCGACGCGGTGGCCCTTGTCGATCAGGGACAGGCCGAGCGTTTCGATGAACGTGCTCTTGCCCACGCCGGGCACGCCGGAGATACCCAGGCGGAAGGACTTGCCGGTGTGCGGCAGCAATCGTGTCAGCAACGCGTCCGCCTCCGCGCGGTGGTCCGGCCGGGTGGACTCCAGCAGCGTGATCGCCTTGGCGATGGCGCGCCGCTGCTGCGGGCCCTGCGTGCCGGTGATCGCGTCCGAAGGATTCATGAAATTGGGTTCTGACCCCAATCAAGACCGACCGACTGCCTGCCGGATCTGCTCCAGCACGTCCTTCGCGCTGGCCGGGATCGGCGTGCCGGGACCATAGATCCCCTTCACGCCCGCGTTGTAGAGGTATTCGTAGTCCTGCTGCGGGATGACGCCACCGACGAAGACGATGATGTCGTCGGCGCCCTGCTTCTCCAGCTCCGCGATGATGGCCGGCACCAGGGTCTTGTGCCCGGCGGCCAGGGTGCTGATGCCCACCGCATGCACGTCGTTCTCGATGGCCTGGCGCGCGCATTCTTCCGGCGTCTGGAACAGCGGTCCCATGTCGACGTCGAAGCCCAGGTCCGCGTAGGCCGTGGCGACGACCTTCGCGCCGCGGTCATGGCCGTCCTGCCCGAGCTTGGCGATCATCACGCGCGGACGCCGGCCCTGCTCCTCCGCGAAGGCTGCGATCTCGGCCTTCAACTTGTCCCAGCCCTCGGCGGAATCGTAGGCAGCTGCATACACACCGGTCACCTTTTGCGTATCGGCGCGATGGCGCCCGAACACCTTCTCCAGCGCATCGCTCACTTCCCCCACCGTCGCACGCAGGCGCACCGCCCGGATGCTCAGGTCCAGCAGGTTGCCCTGCCCCGTGCGCGCCGCCGTCGTCAGGGCCTCCAGCGCGGCATGCACCGCGCCCGCGTCGCGCGACGCCTTGATCTTCTGCAGCCGCGCGATCTGCTGCTCGCGCACCATCACGTTGTCGACTTCGCGGATCTCGACCTGGTCTTCGGTGGCCAGCTTGTACTTGTTGACCCCGACGATCACGTCCCGGCCCGAGTCGATGCGGGCCTGCTTGTCGGCGGCCGCGGCCTCGATCTTCAGCTTGGCCCAGCCGGAGTCCACGGCGCGCGTCATGCCGCCCATGGCCTCCACCTCCTCGATGATCTTCCAGGAGGCGTCCGCCATGTCCTGCGTCAGCTTCTCCATCATGTAGCTGCCGGCCCAGGGATCGATGACGTTGGTGATGTGCGTCTCTTCCTGGATGATCAGCTGCGTGTTGCGCGCGATGCGGGCGCTGAACTCCGTGGGCAGCGCGATCGCCTCGTCGAAGCTGTTGGTATGCAGGGACTGCGTGCCGCCGAACACCGCCGCCATCGCCTCGATCGTCGTGCGCACGATGTTGTTGTACGGGTCCTGCTCCGTCAGCGACCAGCCCGAGGTCTGGCAGTGCGTGCGCAGCATCAGGCTCTTGGGATTCTTCGCGCCGAAGCCGCTCATGATGCGGTACCAGAGCAGCCGCGCCGCGCGCATCTTGGCGATCTCGAGGTAGAAGTTCATCCCGATCGCCCAGAAGAAGGACAGGCGGCCGGCGAATTCGTCGACATCCAGCCCCTTGGCCAGCGCGGTCTTGACGTACTCCTTGCCGTCGGCCAGCGTGAAGGCCAGCTCCAGCGCCTGGTTCGCGCCGGCCTCCTGCATGTGGTAGCCGGAGATCGAGATCGAGTTGAACTTCGGCATGTTCTTCGCCGTGTACTCGATGATGTCCCCCACGATCCGCATGGAAGGCTCCGGCGGATAGATGTAGGTGTTGCGGACCATGAACTCCTTGAGGATGTCGTTCTGGATGGTCCCGCTCAGTTGCTCCTGCTTCACGCCCTGCTCTTCGGCCGCGACGACGTAGCCGGCCAGCACGGGCAGCACCGCTCCGTTCATGGTCATGGAGACGGAGACCTTGTCGAGCGGGATGCCGTCGAACAGGATCTTCATGTCCTCCACCGAGTCGATCGCCACGCCCGCCTTGCCGACGTCGCCCACCACGCGGGGATGGTCGCTGTCGTAGCCGCGGTGGGTGGCGAGGTCGAACGCGACGCTCACGCCCTGGCCGCCGGCGGCCAGCCCCTTGCGATAGAAGGCGTTGGATTCCTCGGCCGTCGAGAAGCCCGCGTACTGGCGGATCGTCCAGGGACGCGCCGCATACATGGTGGCCTGCGGCCCCCGCAGGAACGGGGCGAAGCCGGGCAGCGTGTTCGCGTGCGCCAGGCCTTGCAGGTCGGCGGCGGTGTAGAGAGGCTTGACCGCGATGCCGTCGGGCGTCCTCCACTCCAGTGCGTCCACCGTGCCGCCCGGGGCGGACTTGGCTGCGGCTTTCTGCCATTCCTCCAGCGAGGCGGGCTTGTATTCGGGCGGGGGCGTGCTCATGGCGTGATCCTCAGGGGCGGCCGTGATCTTACAGCATTCATAATTATTGATAAAGAATTGCACTTCCCATAGAATCCGCCGCATGTCGGCCGTCTCGCTCGCTCCCCGCGCCCTCTATGAAGAGGTGGCGGAGCTGCTGCGCCAGCGGATCTTCCGGCGCGAACTGGAGCCGGGCAGCTGGATCGACGAGGTGAAGCTGGCGCAGGAGTACGGCATCAGCCGCACGCCGCTGCGCGAAGCGCTGAAGGTGCTGGCCGCCGAGGGCCTGGTCACGATGAAGGTGCGGCGCGGGGCGTACGTCACCGAGGTGTCCGAGCAGGACCTGGCCGAGGTCTACCACCTGCTTTCGCTGCTGGAGAGCGATGCCGCGGCGGTCGTCGCCGAACGCGCGACCGACGTGGAATTGAAGGAGCTGCAGAGGCTGCACAAGGAGCTGGAGGCCGCCGCCGCGGATCGCGAGCGCTTCTTCGCCCTGAACGAGCGCTTCCACATGCGGCTGCTGGAACTGGCGGGCAACCGCTGGCGCAACCAGATGGTCGCGGACCTGCGCAAGGTGATGAAGCTCAATCGCCACAACTCGCTGCTGAAGGCCGGGCGGGTGGAAGAGTCGCTGCTGGAGCATCGCTCGGTGATGCAGGCGCTGGCGAAGCGCGACCCGGAAGCTGTGCGCGCGCGGATGCAGGAGCATTTCCGCAACGGACTCGAAGCGGCTGCCTAGCTCTCGCTGGGGTTCGGCTGCGCGCTCACCGCCAGCCTACGGTGGATCGCCGGCCTACGCGGACCGCGGGCCTACGCGAGCGGACGCGCCTGCGGCTGCACTTGCGCGATCATCGACTCCAGCGCGGCGCAGCGCGCGCGCAACTGCTCCAGGTTCTCCGTCGCGGCTGCGTGCTCCAGGTCGTGGCTGGCACGGCTCGCATCCCTGAAACCGTACATGGCCAGGCTGCCGGCCAGCTTGTGCGCCGTCGCGCGCACGATCTCGCGCTCGCCATGCTCCGCCGCGGCGGCCAGTTCCTGGGCCAGCGCGCGCCGTGAGTCCAGGAACTGCGGCATCGTGGACATCAGCCCCGGCTCGATCAGCACCGCCCCGCCGCCTCCCGATTCGCGGTGACCCACGGTGGCGGGGTCCTGCCGCCGCAGGACGGCAACCACCTCCTCGCGCGAGGCCGGCTTGGCCAGGTAGACGTCGAAGCCCGCGGCGAGGCACGCTTCGCGGGTGCCCTCGTCGTCGTGGGCGGAGAACGCGGCGATGAAGCTGGGGGACTCGCCGCGCTCTGCCTGCAGCGCGCGAATCCCGCGCACGGCCTCGATGCCCCCCATCACCGGCATCTCCACGTCCATGAAAACGATGTCGGGATGCGCCCTGCGAACGGACTCCAGCGCCGCACGCCCGTTCACCGCCATCCGCACCGACAGCGGCGGTGACGGCAGCAGGCTCTTGAGCACCACGATGTTGTACTCGTCGTCGTCCGCCACCAGCACCGACAGCGGCGGCAGGGCTTCCGCGCGGACCGGCTCGCGCAGGGCGATCGGCCCGGGTGTCGGCCGCACGGGAGCCGTGGCATGCCACAAGGGCAGCCGCAGCGACAGCGTGGTGCCCTGCTCGCCCGACTTCATGCGAAGCGATCCCCTCTGCACCCGGGCCATCATGCGCGCGGAGTACGCGCCCAGGCCGGTGCCGCCCGCCTTTCCGTGCGTCGCGTATTTCTCGAAGAACCGGTCGCGCAACTCGGGGGGCACCTGGCCCT
The DNA here is from genome assembly GCA_021156245.1 of Ramlibacter sp. Lineage (GTDB taxonomy): Bacteria > Pseudomonadota > Gammaproteobacteria > Burkholderiales > Burkholderiaceae_C > Ramlibacter. Next base: position 8,371 of record JAJNBO010000055.1, read on the forward strand.
CGTTGTGGATGTCCAGCGCCACCGCATCGCCGTCACCGTCACTCACGCGGCGCAGCGTCACGCGCACCTCGCCCGCGTCGGGCGACGCCTCCAGTGCATTCTTCATCAGGTTGGCCAGAGTGGAATAGCAAAGAAGCTCCTCGCCCTGCGCGTGCACGGGCCCTGGCGGCAAATCCAGCACCAGGCGCAACTGCTTGGACCGGGCGTGCGCGTGCAGTTCACTGGCGACGGTCTGCACGATGGCCTTGAGGTCCACTGCCTGGGCGCGCAGCCGGTAAGTCCCCTCTTCCATGCGGAACAGATCGAGCGACAGGTTCACCATGCTCAGCACCCGCTGCGCCGCTCCTTCCACCATGCCCAGCAACTCGTCCTCCGCCGCGTCGAACCTCCTGCGCTCGCGCAGCAGGCGCGGCACGGAGGCGATGCTCGCCAGCGGGGTCTTCAGGTCGTGCCGCGCGATGCGCTCGACCTCCTCGCGCAGGCGGAACGCCTCGCGCAGCGCGGTGTTCTGGGCTTCCAGCTGGCGCACCAGGGCGTCCAGCCGCTCGCGCTGTTCGGCCTCCTTGGCCTGCTGCGCGTCGGCGATGTAGGAATAGATGTTGGCAAACACCACCAGCAGCGACAGCGTCACCGCCACCCGCGCCGTGACCTGCGGGCCCAGGTGCATCCACGCCATCGGGATGGTCACCAGGACCAGCGTCACGTTGAACAGGTTGGCCTGGCGCCGCGGCAGCATGAAGTGGAACAGCAGGATCCCGGGGTACACCCAGAGGATGCCGACCAGGCCGATGTCGTACATGGCCGTCGCCAGGCCCGCCAGCGAGCCGGCGAAGATGGCGGTGCCCGGCACGACCGGCGGGCGGCCGCGGCCGATGGAGACGGCGTTGGCGAGCAGGCAGGCCACGAAGGCGCTGGTGATCACCCCCAGCAGCAGCCGGCCCTGGACGAAGTTGTTGACCGCGAAGGGGCCGAGCAGCAGCGTGCCCGCCACGGACAGTCCGAGGAAGATTTTCTGGCGATGGGCTTCGATGAAGCCGGCACCGGATTCGCGCTCGTCCATCGCGACCAGCCCCTCCTTCGCAGCTGCACCCATTATGAAGCTCTACAGGCAGCGTGCAAGGTGCCGCGCCCCGCTCCCCTCCCGGCCTGCGCCAGGGAGAGCAGAGGGTCAGAAGGCGGCGATGCCGGTCTGGGCGCGCCCCAGGATCAGGGCGTGGATATCGTGGGTGCCTTCGTAGGTGTTCACCACCTCGAGGTTGACCAGGTGCCGGGCGACGCCGAATTCGTCGCTGATGCCGTTGCCGCCCATCATGTCGCGG
>JAJNBO010000056.1 GCA_021156245.1 Ramlibacter sp.
CCGCGGCCCTGAGCGGCGCGGCATTTGCGCAGACCCAGCCGCAGCCGCAGACCATGACCGACACCGCACCCACCCCTGCGAGCGACCGCTCGAGCGTCGGCGCCGTGATCCTGATGGACCAGCCGGTGCTGGCGCAGCGCGAAGCCATGCTGGCCGCCCAGGAACGCTCCGCGGTCGACACGCGCACCATGGGGGCGGCCGCCGCCCGCCTGGTGCGGGATGCGCAGGAGCAGAAGAAGGCGGCCGAGCCCGAGCCGCAGAAGAAGTAAGCCGAGCTAGCGCGCGAGTTCTTCCAGGATCGGGCACTCCGGCCGATCGTCCCCGTGACAGCAGTGGATCAGGTGCTGCAGCGTGCGCTGCATCTCCTGCATCGCGGCGATGCGCTGCGCCAGGTCGTCGGCATGTTTTTGCGCCACGCGCCGCACGTTGGCGCTGGCCCGGCGCCGGTTCTGCCACAGCCCCACCAGTTCCCCGATCTCCTCCATCGAGAAGCCGAGGTCCCGGCCGCGCTTGATGAAGCGCAGGGTGTGGACGTCCGCCTCGGTGTACTGCCGGTAGCCGCTGTCCGTACGCGCGACCTTGGGCAGCAAGCCGAGGCTTTCGTAGTGGCGGACCATCTTGGCGGAGACGCCGGACAGGCGCGCCGCATCGCCGATGTTCACGGGCCACGAAGCGCTCATGCGGTGACCTTGTAGCCTTCTTCCTCGATCGCCCGGGCGATGGCCGCGTGATCCTGCTGCGACTGCACCTGGACCTTGCCCTTGGCCAGGTCGACCTGCACCTCCGCCTGCGGGTCGAGCGACCGCACGGCTTCTGTCACTGCCTTCACGCAATGGCCGCAGCTCATGCCTTGCACGTCGAAACTCTGCTTCATGGTTCTCTTCCTTTCTGTTGACGAGGCCCGCAGCTTGAACCTTTCCACCATGGTAAGGTCAATCCCCTCGCGCCTCCAGCCCCGTTCCTTGCAAGGTTGATCCCGACCGGGCTTGACCTTCCCATGATGGCAAGGTCGACCATCGCTGCATGAACACTGCCCATTCCCCTGCTGCCGCCACGCTCGACCTCGGCGTAGGCGGCATGACCTGCGCGTCCTGCGTCAACCGGGTCGAGCGCGCGTTGAAGAAGGTGCCCGGCGTCAGCGAGGCCACCGTCAACCTGGCGACGGAGTCGGCACGGGTGAGCTACGCACCTTCGGACGACATCGAGGCGCAGTTGCGTCGCGCGGTGCGCAATGCCGGCTACGAACCGCGCGCCGCGGAATCGGGTTTGCCGGAAGGCGCGTCGCCTTGGGATGGCTTCCTGCCGGTCGGGCTGGGGCTGCTGCTGTCGCTGCCCCTGGTGGTCCCGATGATCGGCGACTTGTTCGGCCGCCACTGGATGCTGCCCGCGTGGCTGCAGTTCCTGCTGGCCACGCCAGTGCAGTTCGTGCTGGGGGCGCGGTTCTACAAGGCCGGCTGGCACGCGCTGAGGGCGGGCACCGGCAACATGGACCTGCTGGTCGCCATCGGCACCACGGCGGGCTGGGGCTTGTCCGTGTGGCTGTGGCTGGCACAAGGCCAGGGACACCTGTACTTCGAGGCCTCGGCGGTGGTGGTGACCCTCGTGCTGCTGGGCAAGTGGCTGGAGGCGCGCGCCAAGCGCCAGACCACGACTGCGATCCGTGCGCTGCAATCGCTGCGGCCGGAGATCGCGCACGTGATCCTGCGCTCCGGCGGCGAGGCGGACCTGCCGCTGGCCGAGGTGCTGGCGGGCGACCAGCTGGTCGTGCGGCCGGGCGAGCGCGTGCCGGCCGACGGCGTGGTGGAGCAGGGTGACACGCACGTCGACGAATCCATGCTGACGGGCGAGCCGCTGCCCGTGTCCAAGGGCGTCGGTGCGCGGGTCACCGGCGGCAGCATCAATGCCGAAGGGCGCTTCGTCATGCGCGCCACCGCGGTCGGCAAGGAGAGCGTGCTGGCCCGGATCATCCGGCTGGTGGAAGACGCGCAGGCCGCCAAGGCGCCCATCCAGCGCATGGTGGACCAGGTGTCCGCCGTGTTCGTCCCCGTGGTGCTGGCGATCGCGGCACTCACTTTCGGCGGCTGGCTGTTCGCCGGCGCCGGGGTGGAGGAAGCGCTGATCCACGCGGTCGCCGTGCTGGTGATCGCCTGTCCCTGTGCGCTGGGACTCGCCACGCCGGCGGCCATCATGGCCGGCACCGGCGTGGCCGCGCGCTACGGCATCCTGATCAAGGACGCCGAGGCACTGGAACGCGCGCACCGGGTCGACACCGTGGCATTCGACAAGACCGGCACGCTGACCGTGGGCCAGCCCCGCCTGGTGGCGTTCGTCGCCGCTCCCGGCGTGGACGAGAGCGAGCAGCTCGCTGCAGCCGCCAGCCTGCAAAGCGGCAGCGAGCATCCGCTGGCGCGCGCCGTCGTCGCGGCGGCAAGGGATCGCGGCATCGCCGTCCGGCCGCCGGATGGGGTCCGCGCGGTAGCGGGCCGCGGCACCGAGGGCGAAGTCGGCAAGCGCAGCTTCCTGGTCGGCAGCTTGCGCTGGATGCAGGAGCTGCAGGTGCCGCTGGCGCCGGTGCAGTCGGAGATCGATCGCCTGCAAGGCGAGGGCGCGACGCTGTCGGCGCTGGTGGAGCGCGTCACCGAAGGGCTGGCCTTGCGTGCGTTGATGGCGTTCGCGGACGAGCCGAAGGCGGGCGCCGCGGGGGCGATCACGCGGCTGCGCGAGCGGGGCCTGCGGCTGGTGATGATCTCCGGCGACAACCGGGCTGCGGCCCATGCGATGGCGCAGCGGCTGGGACTTCAGCCGGACGAAGTGCAGGCCGAGGTGCTGCCCGGTGAAAAGGCGGACCGCGTGGCGCAGCTGCGCGAAGGCGGGCACGTGGTCGCCATGGTCGGCGACGGCGTGAACGACGCCCCTGCGCTGGCGGCGGCGGATGTCGGCATCGCGATGGGCACGGGAACCGATGTGGCCATGCACGCGGCAGGCGTCACGCTGATGCGGGGCGACGTCGGCCTGGTGGCGGGTGCGCTGGACATCTCGCACCGCACCGTGGTGAAGATCCGGCAGAACCTCTTCTGGGCCTTCGCGTACAACGTTGCCGGCATTCCGCTCGCGGCCCTGGGCTACCTGAACCCGGTGGTGGCGGGAGCGGCGATGGCGCTGTCGAGCGTGAGCGTGCTGACCAATGCGTTGCTGTTGAAGCGGTGGCGGTTTTAGGAGAAACCGCCACCCCGCGAAGGCGGGGCCCAGGGCTCCTTGGAATCGGGTGCGTGGAAGCCCTGGGTTCCCGCCGCCGCGGGAATGACGTCTCTACGCCAGCTTTTCCAGCTTGAGCGCCTCCTGCACCGCCGGCCTTGCTTCCACGCGCGCGTGGTGCGCGAGCAGGTTGGGGAAGCCGGAGATGTCGATGGACATCGGCTTGCTCCAGCGCGTCACCGTGTACAGGTATGCGTCGGCGACGGTGAAGTTGTCGCCCATCAGGTAGTCCTTGCCCGCCAGCTCCTTGTCGACGAACTGGAACCGGTTGGCGAGGCGGTCGCGGTAGATCTGCTTGCCGGCATCCGGCATGGCGGCATTGAACAGCGGCGAGAACGACTTGTGGATCTCGGTGCCGATGAACGTCAGCCACTCCTGCAGGCGATAGCGTGGCAGCGTGCCGTTGGCGGGTGCGAGGTTGCGGGCCGGCACCTGGTCCGCGAGGTACTGCACGATCGCCGGGCCCTCGCGCAGGCGCGTGCCATCGTCCAGCTCCAGCATCGGCACGTAGCCCAGCGGATTGATCGCGTAATAGTCGGAGCCGTCCGGAAGCTTGTGCGTCTTGGTCGGCGCCATCACCGGCTCGAATGCCAGGCCGGCTTCCCGCAGCACGATGTGCGGCGACAGCGAGCAGGCGCCTGGGGAGTAATACAGCTTCATCGCGGTTCCTTCGACTGTTGTGTTGTTGGCACGTGAAAAAACGATCCTAGCTGTTGCGCGCAAGCCCCGCTGGCTTGGGGCTGCTAGCAGGCGCCGCCACAATGCAGGCATGGTGCGGATCGTGAAATGGGTGGCGGCTGCGGCGGCGCTCGGCGCGCTGGTGTTGATCGGCGTCGCCATGGCTTTGCAGCAGTGGCTGCGCACGGATGGCTTCCGCGCCCGGGTGGAAGCGCAGGCTTCCGCGGCGCTCGGCGTGCCGCTGAAGCTGGGACGGCTTTCGGTGGACCTGTGGCCGCTGCCGGCGGTCGCCGCCGAGGACGTGCGGCTGCTGACGAGGCCGCCGCTGACCGTCGGCCGCATCGAAGCGCGTCCGAGCTGGCTGCCTTTGGTGGGCGGCCGGCTCGAAATCGCCACGCTCATCGTGCGCAAGGCAGCGTTGCCGGAAACGGCGATCGCCTTCGTGGGCGCTGCGATGCAGAAGAAGGACAAGCCCTCCGCCCGCGGCAGCCCGAAACAGCCGGAGAAGACCGAGAGCGGATCGACCTCGCTGATTCCGCGCCGCGCCGTCCTGGACCAGGTGACCTGGATCGACGCCAAAGGCACGCGCATGACCGTGAACGCCGAGGTCGGGCTCGACGACGACGGCTTGCTCGACGAAGCCAGCTTCGAGATCGTGCAGGGCCGCTTCGTCGGCACCAAGGGCGCGATCGAGCGCAAGGGCTCGCAATGGCCGATCCGCGTCGACATCGGCGGCGGGCACATCACGGGCAATGTGCAGCTGCAGGGCGGCAAGACGCCAGGCGTGCAGTTGCTGGTGGGACAGCTCAGCACGGAGAAGGTGGAGATCTCCGCACTGACTGCGCCCGGGAAGCCGCTGACCGGCAAGCTGCAGGCCTTGACCACCTTGCGGGCCGAATTCAGGGACGCGGGGCAGCTGGCCGACGTGCTGAAGACCGAAACCCGCTTCACCGTGCGCAACGCGGTGCTGCAGAACATCGACCTGCAGAAGGCCGTGCAGACCGTGGGCCTGAGCCGGGGCGGCACCACGCAGCTGGATGTGCTGGCGGGCACGGTGAACACGCAAGGCAAGACCGTGCACCTCACCAACCTGGTGGCGACCTCGGGCATGCTGTCGGCCAACGGCAGCGTGTCGATCGCCGCCAACAAGGCGCTCAGTGGCCGCGTCGTGGTGGACCTCTCCGGCGGCACCGGGGCCATGGGCGTGCCGCTCGTGGTGGGCGGCACCACCGACGATCCCAGTGTCACGCTCACGCGCGGTGCGATGGTCGGTGCGGCGCTCGGCACGCTGATCGTCCCGGGCGCGGGCACGGCGGCCGGCGCGAGCGCGGGCGACCGCATCGGCGACTCCCTCAAGGGCCTGTTCGGCGGCAAGTAGACGGCGACTCAGCCGTGTGGCGGAGCGTCCTACTTCCTGACGCGACGGCAGACTATCGCGGCCAGCGGGTGTGGTCTATAGCATCAAGTTCAACCCATTTTCCGCATGGAACTTCGATGCACCTGTCCACCGTCGAGACGGTCCTTGAATACGACGTCAAGACACCGTCCCACTTCTGCTTCAACATCGAAGCGGCGCACTGGCCCACGCAGAAGATCGTGAGCGAGCGTCTCGCCATCTCTTCCGGAGTGGCGCCGCACAGCTACACCGATGCGCGCAGCGGCAACCGCTTCATCCGCTTCGACGCCGCGCCCGGCCTGCTGATGGTCAACTACAAGGCCGAGGTCGAGGTGCACACGCCCGAGCCGGACCTCGCGCTACCCGAAATGCCGGTGGGCGAAGTGCCGGACGACGTCTTTCCGTACCTGATGGCGACGCGTTACTGCGAGTCGGACGTGCTCTGCGGCGAGATCGTCAAGATGTTCGGCGAGGTCGCGCCGGGCTATGGCCGGGTGAAGGCGATCCAGGACTGGATCCACCAGAACATCCTGTACAAGCCCGGCAGCACCGACTCCAACAGCACCGCCGGCGAGGTGCTGGAGCAGCGCGCCGGCGTCTGCCGCGATTTCGCGCACCTGGGCATCACCTTCTGCCGCGCGCTCAACATCCCGGCGCGGCTGGTGGTGGGCTACGTGTGGTTCGACGAGCCGCCGCAGGACTTCCACGCCGTGTTCGAGGCCTGGCTGGGTGGCCAGTGGGTGCTGTTCGACCCGACCGGCATGGCGCCGGTGGACCGGCTGGTGCGCATCGGGACCGGCCGTGACGCCAAGGACGTGGCCTTCGCCACCATGTTCGGCGCGATGGAGCTCGCGCGCAAGGAAGTCATGGTGCTGGAGCACGACCCGCGCCCGCGCAACGTCGCCGCGCCGACGCCGGCGCCGCAGTTGGCGAAGATGGTGGAGGCGGTCTAGCGCCCCGTCATTCCCGCGAAGGCGGGAATCCAGGGCTTCCATGCGCCTCGATGCGGGAGCCCTGGGTCCACGCCTGCGCGGGGGTGACGAAGATCAGTTCTCGTAGCTCGGGTCGAGCTTGTCCAGCTTGCGCAGCAGCGCGGGCCAAGCGATGTTCGCGCCCTGTCCGGCGGTGACCGTCTTCATCACCTGCGCCATGCCTTCCATGATCTTCGGGTTGACGTAGTTCAGCTCGCCGCCGCCGGCCAGCGCATCGATCTGGATGCGGCAGGTGTTCTCGAAGGTGTACATCGAGAGGAACGCATCCGGCACGGTGCGCCCCACCGTCAGCAGGCCGTGGTTGCGCAGCATCAGGAAGTTCTTGTTGCCCAGTGCCTGCTGCAGCCGTGGCTTCTCGTCGTCGCGCAGCGCCACCCCTTCGTAGTCGTGATACGCCAGGGACGCCAGCACGAAGGTGCTCTGCTGGCTGATCGGCAGCACGCCCGCCTTTTGCGCGCTCACCGCAACGCCCGCGCGGCTGTGCGTGTGCAGCACGCAACCGGCGTCGTCGCGCACCTCGTGGATGCAGCTGTGGATGGTGAAGCCCGCGGGGTTGACGGGGAAGGGCGAGTCGATCAGCTTGTTGCAGGCCTGGTCCACCTTCACCAGCGAAGACGCCGTGATCTCGTCGAACATCAGCCCATACGGGTTGATCAGGAAGTGGTGTTCCGGCCCGGGGATGCGCGCGCTGACGTGCGTGAACACCAGGTCGCTCCAGCCGTACAGCGCGATCAAGCGGTAGCAGGCGGCGAGGTCGACGCGCAGCTGCCATTCCTCGGCGCTGACCACCTCGCGCAGGGAGGCGATGTTCATGGCGTTTCCTTCTTCAGGTAGATCGAATTGCGCGGCTGCGCCATCACGCGTTGCAGCATGGGCATGAACTCCTCGATGGGCAAGGTCTCCGCCTTCGGGTCGAACGCCGGATTGTCGTAGAGCGCGCAGAACTCCTCGGTGCGGTCGTAGTGCGGGTGCGACCTGAAGTTGTCGCGCAGGTTGCGGTCCAGCCCGAGGTGATGGAAGAAGTAGTGGCCCTGGAAGATGCCGTGGTTCTGCACCATCCAGAGGTTCTCCTCGCTCACGAAAGGCTTGAGGATGGCCGCGGCGATGTCGGGGTGGTTGAAGGAGCCGAGCGTGTCCCCGATGTCATGCAGCAGCGCGCAGACCACGTACTCGTCGTCGCGGCCCTCCTTCAGTGCGCGGGTGGCGGTCTGCAGCGAGTGCGTGTAGCGGTCCACCGGGAAGCCGCCGTAGTCGCCCTGCAGGATCTGCAGGTGCTTCACCACGCGCTGCGGCAGCGCCTGGGCGAACGGCATGAATTCCCCGGCGATCAGCTGCCAGTCGGCGGCGGTGCTGTCCTGCATGCGGACGAACTGGGCGCGTGCGTTCAAGGTGGGTCTCCTGTTCGTCGCGATGACACGTCAGCTCGCCCGGAACTCCGTCGGGCTCTTGCCCGTATGGTCGCGGAATACGCGGCTGAAGTGCGAGAGGTTGCCGAAGCCCCACGACAGGGCGATCTCGGTGATCGGGCGCGCATGCGTGCCCGCCTGCTGCAGGTCGCGGATGCAGGCCTGCAGGCGCAGGCGCTGGATGTACGCGGCGATGGACTCGCCCTCGCCCGCGAACGCGTTGTACAGGTGACGCCGGCTGCAGTTGAGTGCGCGCGCCACCGCATCCACCGACAGCGCCGGGTCTCGCAGGTGCTGCTGCACGTAGGTGCGGATGCGGTCGCGCAGGGCTTCGCGCTGCGTCACCGCGGTGTCCAGGCCGGCGAGCTCCTGCAGCGACAGGCGCACCAGCTGCTTGATCAGCTCGCCGGCACCCTGGGCCGCCGACTCGCTCATGTTCGGCAGCTCCTGGTAGGTGTTGCGCATGGTCTCCAGCGCAACGCGCGAGATGCCGCTGGTGCCGAGGCGGCGCGCCATCACGCCGTCGAAGCGCAGCTGCCGGTCGGCGATGTCGTCCTTGGGCACCATCACGATCAGGTGGTCGCAACGCTCCGGGTTGTCGATCTCGTAGCCGGCCGTGGTGTCGTAGATCACCCAGGCGCCGTCGCGCGCACAGGCGTCGCGGCCCTGCTGCTGCACGGAGGCGCTGCCTTGCCAGGGCGCCACGATCTTCAGGTAAGCGGTGTCGCTGCGGCGCGCCAGCGATGCGCTGCGCAGCACGCGGTGGCGGTTGGACTCCAGGCGCGTGAGGATGACGTCGCCCGCACGCGAAGCGGCGATGTGGCCGTCGAAGGCGGTGTCCCCGTACAAGTCCGTGTCGAGCCCGCCGAAGTGCCGGTGGATCCACTCGCGCCACTGCGGCGCGCGGTCGCGCTCGGCGACGGCGTCGGTGCTGAGGGTGGTGGAGGCGGCCATGGACGAGGACGATTATGGGTGCCGCGCGAAAGGGCGTCTTCCACCGCGATTTCAGGGTAAACCCGAGCCCGGCGTGCACGCCGGCGCAAGCGTTTGTGCACCGCCAGCAAAGCGGCGCGGGAGATGCGTTCCTACGATAGGCCACCGCCATCCAGTGCGGAAGGAGACCTTCATGCCCATTCGGAACCAGAACCGCCGCGAGTTCGTGCGCGGCGCCGCCGCCGCCGTCGGTGCGATGGCCGTCGCCCCGCAACTGATCGCCCAGTCCGCCCCGGTGCGGGTGGGTTACGCCATGGCCCGCACCGGCCCCTGGACCGGCGGTGCGCAGGTGAGCCAGGAGCCCAACTACCTGCTGTGGGCCGAGCAGCAGAACGCCGCCGGCGGCCTGGACGTGAAGGGCGCGCGCCGCCGCATCGAGCTGATCAGCTCCGACGACCGCAGCGACGTCGAGACCTGCGTGCGCACGTACGAAAAGCTGATGGGCAGCGACAAGGTCGACATCGTGCTGCCGCCGTGGGGCAGCAACGCCAACTTCGCGGTTGCGCCGCTGGCCAACCGCTTCGGCTATCCCTTCCTGGCGCCGACCGCGCTGTCGCGCCGCCTGGTGGAGATGAAGCTGCCGTACTTCTTCCTGCTGCTGCAGCAGCCCAAGCCGATGTGTGACGCGATCGTCGACATGCTCAAGGCCAACGGCGCCAGGACCGTGGCCGTCGTCTACGTCGACGACCTGTTCGGCCTGGAGAACTATGCGGCGCTGAAGGTGGCGCTGGCCGGCAGCGGCATGACGCTGGTGCAGGAGACCAGCTATCCCGGCGGCGTGAAGGACCTGTCGCCGGTGCTGCGCTCGATCAAGGACAAGAACCCGGATGCCTTCATCGGCTTCACCTATCCCCCGGACACCATCCTGGCCAGCAAGCAGGCCAAGGAAGTGGGCTTCAATCCCAAGTTCTTCTACGCCTCGGTGGGCACCGCGTTCCAGTTGTACCGCAACGTGATGACGCC
>JAJNBO010000517.1 GCA_021156245.1 Ramlibacter sp.
GAGATCGCGGCCAACGCCGATCCGGCCTTCTTCGATCAGGGGCTGTGCGGCGACTCGCGAACCGACCTCGCCGCGCGCAGCGATCTTTGCGGCTTCTTCAAGGTCCCCACCCTGCGCAACGTGGCGCTGCGCAAGCGCTTCTTCCACAATGGCGTCTTCGAAACGCTGGAGCAGGTGATCCGGTTCTACGCCCGGCGCGACAGTCATCCGGAGCTCTTCTATCCGTTGGACGCCAACGGCAACCCCGTGGTGTACAACGACCTGCCCAGGGCCCTGCGCGGCAACGTCAACACCCAGCTGCCGTTCGGCCGCACGCCTGCCCAGGGCCCCGCGCTGACCCACCGGGAGGTTGCCGACATCGCCGCCTTTCTGCGCACCCTCACGGACGGCCATACGCCGTAGACTTCGGCGTCGGGCCCTCCCGACCAAGGAGACAACGATGGATGCGCACCACATGCTCCGGACCGGAGTCATCCTCCTCGTCCTCACCGCCCTCGGCGGCCTCGTCGCCGCAGGCTTCCGCTTCTCCGGGCGGCCACACCCGCCCACCTGGCTCGCGATGGCGCACGGCCTGCTGGCGGCCGCGGGCCTGACCCTGGTTCTCTACGTGGCCCTGGTGCAAGGTCTCCCCGGCAACGGGTGGATCGGCCTCGCCGCCTTGCTGGCGGCGGTGCTCGGCGGCGTCGTGCTCAATCTCGGCTACCACTGGAAGAACCTGCCGCTGCCGGTGTGGCTGGTCCTCGTGCACGCGGTCATCGCTGCGACCGGCCTGGCCCTGCTCGGGCTCGCCGCGTGGACGCCGGGCGCCGCGTAGGCGTCCGGTCCTGACGTCAGGCCGCCAGCGCCTCGCGCGCGGGCGCCGGGACGGCGTCGCGCGCTGAACGCGCGCCCATGCCGTTCTTCGCGAACAGTTCCGCCGTCCATTCCACGAACGCGCGCACGCGCGCGCTGAGGTGCCGGTTGGGCGGATAGACCACGTGCATGGGAATGGCGGGGTGCTGCCAGTCGGTAAGCACCTCCACCAGCTCGCCGCGGGCGATGTGCGGCTGCGCGGCGAACTCCGCCACCTGCGAGATGCCCAGGCCGGCAAGGACCGCGGCCAGGTGCGCGTTGCTCTCGTTGACGGACACCTGGTAGCGGCCGCCGATCTCGATGCGCTCCGCGCCCTTCTCGAAGACGTGCGGATACGGCCGGCCGGTGCGCGGCGAGAAGTAGTTGACCATGGTGTGCTTCGCCTCCAGCTCCAGCGGATGCGAAGGCGTCCCGTGCTGCGCCAGGTAGGCAGGTGTCGCGACGGCGATCAGCGACAGGTTGCCGATGCGCCGCGCCACCAGCGATTGCTCGATGAGGTCGCCCCCTCGGATCACGCAGTCGACGTTGTCGGTGATCAGGTCGACCGGGCGGTCGCCGACGCCGAGGTCCAGCTGGATGTCGGGATAGCGGCGATAGAAATCCTGCAACGCCGGAACGACGATCAGGCTGGCGACGGAGGACCCGACGTCGACGCGCAATCGCCCACTGGGCTTGCCGCTCGCCTGCGTCATCGCCGCGTCCATCTCGTCGAGGTCGTTGAGCAGCCGCGCGGCGCGCTCGTAATAGGCGGCGCCATCCGGCGTCACCGTCACCCGCCGCGTCGTGCGGTTCAGCAGCTTCACCCTCAGGCGGGTCTCCAGCTGCTGCACCAGCTTGGTCGCGGACCCTTTCGGCATGTCGAGCGTCTCGGCGGCTCTCGTGAAGCTGCCGGTCTCGACCACCCGCGCGAAGACGCGCATCGCCTGGATCTGGTCCATCCCTCGTGTCCTGGATTTCGTTTCTTGTGGCGCGATTGTTCATGCGAAAGAAACAGAGAACTGGCGGACACCCCGTTTATCCGTACGAACTTCATGCCTATATTCAGCGTCATGCCCAGTCCCGCCCTCGCCCTCCTTGCAGCCAGCCCGCTGGTGCTGCCTGGCCACGCCCCGATGCCGATCCGCATCGCCGGCCAGCGGCCGCGCGGCCGGACCGCGCCGCTGGTGCTGCACCTGCATGGCGGCGCCTTCACCGGCGGGTGCGTCGAGGCGGGCGAGTGCCTGTCGACGCTGCTGGTCGAAGCGGGCGCCGTGGTGGTGACCATCGGTTACCCGCTGGCGCCCGAGCATCCGTTCCCGGCGGCCGCCGAAGCGAGCTATGCGGCGCTCGAGTGGGCGCATGCCGCCCGGGGACGCCTGGCCGGCGCACGCGCGCCGCTGTTCGTCGCCGGCGAAGAGGCCGGAGGCAACATCGCCGCGGCGGTGGCGATGATGGCGCGGGATCGCGCGCAGCCGGAGCTTGCCGGCCTGGTGCTGGTCGCGCCCATGCTGGACCCTTGCACCGCCACGCCTTCGCAACGCGAGGCGGTCGGCGAGCAGGTCGAATGCAAGTGGAGCGCGGGCTGGCGCCACTACCTGCGCCGCCCGCTCGATGCCGAGCACCCCTACGCCGTGCCCGCGCGCGCGCAGCGCCTGGCCGGCCTGCCGCCCACGCTGGTGCTGGCGGGCGAGGATGACCCGATGCGCGACGAAGCGATGGCATTCGCCGCGCGCCTGGCGCAAGCCGGCGTGCCGGTGCGCAGCGGCATGGTGCCCGCTACGGGGTGGCCCGA
>JAJNBO010000518.1 GCA_021156245.1 Ramlibacter sp.
TCATCGACGGCACGCGACAGGCGGCCCTGGCGATGCGCATCTGCCAAGTCGGCCTCATGGGCATCGCGCAGGGACTTGGCGAGCGTGAAAGTGCAGGTGATCAGGTAAAGCCAGCTCACGCCCAGGAAGGCCTTGTAGGTCTCGTTGATCTCCATGCGCAGCAAGCCCCAGCCGGTCAGCGCCATCGCCAGGAAGAAGCCGCCCCAGACGACGTAGCGGAACGTCGGCGTGTCGGCCGCGCGGCCCTCGGCCTTGCACTTCTCGCTGTCGCGCACGAACTTCGCCAGCACGAAGGCGGCCGAGAGGCAAAAGAAGTAGCCCATGATCATGAACGCGCGATCCAGGTCCTTGCCCGGCAGGTACGCCAGGCCCACGCCGCACAGAAACGCAGCGGCGAGGAAGGACACCCAGACCTGCAGTTGCCAGGCTTTGGAATCGCGGTGAATCAGGACTTGCATGTGGACCTCTTCGAGGTTGTTGAACATGCAGAAAGTGTCGGCGGCGGCGCGAGAAAAGTCGCGTTATTCCGCCCGAATGCGCCGACGCTATGCCAGCGGTATCAAAAGACGATACTCAGGCCGTGAGCAGCTGCGCCACATGCGTGCGCAGCACTTCGGGCTGGACCTGTGCAGCTGGCACCGGCGCGCCCACGTTCAGTCCCACCCGGTTGAACACGCCCCGTCGGAACGGACGCACCATCGCGCCGCCTTGCTCGACCCGGCTGAAGAACGACCCCCACAGATTAGTAAGTGCCATGGGAATCACCGGAACGGGCTGGCGCTCCAGGATCTTCATGATGCCGCCCTTGAACTCCTGCAGCGTGCCGTCGCGCGTGATGCCGCCCTCGGGGAAGATCGCAAGCAGATCGCCTTCGCGCAGCACACGGGCCGCCGCATCGAACGCCGCCTCGTAGGCCACCGGGTCCTCCTTGCGCGGGGCGATCGGGATCGCCTTGGCCAGCCTGAACAGCCAGCCGAGCACCGGCACCTTGAAGATACGGTGGTCCATGACGAAGTAGATCGGCCGCGGGCTGGCCGCCATCAGCAGCACGGCATCCACAAAACTCACGTGGTTGCACACGAGCACGGCCGCGCCTTGAACCGGGATGTTGTCGTCGCCGGTGACCTTGAAGCGATACACCAGCCGCGAAGCCAGCCACGCGACGAACCGCAGCAGGTACTCCGGCACCAGCATGAAGATGTAGAAGGCCACGACGGCGTTGGCCAGGCCGACCAGCAGGAAGATCTGGGGGATGGTCATGCCGAGCTTGAGCAGCACACCCGCGATCACCGAGCTGGCGATCATGAACAGCGCATTGAGAATGTTGTTCGCCGCGATGATGCGCGCGCGATGCGTCGGTTGGCTGCGCAACTGGATCAACGCGTACATCGGCACGCTGTACAGGCCCGCGAACAGGCTGAGCAGCGCGAGGTCCGCCATCACGCGCCAATGTGCCGGCGCGGCAAGGAACTGGCCCAGCGCCAGGCCAGTCGCGGGCGGTAGGCCGCGCGAAGCGAAGTACAGATCCACCGCGAACACGCTCATCCCGATCGCACCCAGCGGCACCAGGCCGATCTCCACGTGGCGCCGCGAGAGCACTTCGCACAGCAGCGAGCCGATGCCGATGCCTACCGAGAAGACCACCAGCAGCAGCGAAGCCACCTGCTCGTTGCCGTGCAGCACTTCCTTGGCGAAACTGGGGAACTGGCTGAGGAACACCGCGCCGAAGAACCACATCCAGCTGATACCCAGCAGCGAGCGGAACACCACGATGTTCTGGTGCGCGAGCTTGAGGTTGCGCCAGGTTTCGGTGAAGGGGTTGAAGTTGACTTTCAGCCCCGGGTCGGTGGCGGGCGCCGACGGGATGAACTGCGCCACGGCGCGGCCCACCAGCGCCAGCACCACGCACGCGATGGCAACGTCCTGCCGGCCGACCTCGGGAATCGCCACGATCAGCCCGCCGACGACATTGCCCAGCAGGATCGCCACGAACGTGCCCATCTCCACCATGCCGTTGCCGCCGGTGAGCTCGCGCTCATCGAGCACCTGCGGGAGGTAGGCGAACTTCACCGGGCCGAACAGCGTGGAGTGCAGGCCCATGAGGAAGGTACACGCGAGCAGCACCACGACGTTGTCGTTGTAGAAGCCGTAGCCCGCGACCAGCATGATCGCGATCTCCAGATTCTTGACCAGCCGGATCATGGTGGTCTTGTCGTATTTGTCCGTCAGCTGGCCGCTGGTCGCCGAGAACAGCAGGAACGGCAGGATGAACAGCGCGCCGATCACCAGGCCCGCCATCGCCGGCGGCAACCAGCTGATCTGCAGCTGGTAGGTCACCATCACGGTGAAGGCGAACTTGAACAGGTTGTCGTTCGCGGCGCCCGAGAACTGCGTCCAGAAGAACGGCGCGAACCGCCGTTGCCTGAGCAGCGCGAACTGGTTCGGGTGCGGCTGCGTGGCGGGGCCGGCTGCAACTTCGGCAATGGCGGTGGTCATGATTTCTCTCCTCATCCTGTTTGTCTTGTCACGCATGGCCCGCCCGGCGGGCGCGCTTGCCTGCGGTGCCGATGGCGCCAGCGGCATTCTGCCTTGAGCCACCCAAGGGCCAGAGCGCCGCGATGATTGAGCCACCCAAGGGCCAGAGCGCCGCGATGACGGGCCCTGCCGCGAACGACGCAGCCACGTGCTTGAGCGTGTGGCCGGACACGAACTGGCCGGTGAGCGCGTAGACCTGGTGATCATTGAGCTCGAGCAGCTTGGCCAAGGCGTAAGCCAGGATCACGAAGCCGCAGTTGAACGCCAGCGCGCCGCGGCGTGAGCGCAGCACGGCGAACCAGAGGATCAGCGCGATGCCGCCGAACTGCAGGGTAGCCCACGGCAGCACGTTACCGGCATGGGCGGCAACCTGGGCGGCGAGCGGCGCAAGCACCAGCACGGCCAGTGCCAACGCTGCGCCGGCTCGATTGCT
>JAJNBO010000057.1 GCA_021156245.1 Ramlibacter sp.
TGCGGGCTGCTAGCATGCATGCTGGTCAGGGACGCACGGCCGGCAGGAGGGGCCTTGCCATGGAACTGGGGGCGGCACTGCGCTCAATCTTCATCGTCTTCACCAACGAGAAGAATTTCGCGCACAGGGTCATCGGCAGCCGCAGGCTCAATCGCCTGGGCCTCCACCTGTTGCGCATCGTGCTTTCGGACGCCCTCTACCTGCTCCGCACGCTGCCTTTCGCCTGGCTCCACCCGGTGCTGTGGTTCCGGTTCGTGCGTGACGGCTTCGTCGTGATCGAGAATTTCCTGCCGGCGGCCGACGCCGATGCCGTCCGCAGCGAGTACGACGCCGCCTCGCGCACCTACTGGGCCGCCAATCCGCTGGAACGCATCGGCGAGCGTGGGTTCGGCCCCAAGCACCTGCGCCGTGGCGGATTCGATCGCTACGACGGCGACAGCGCCAACCGCTTCATCGACATTCCGCCGGGCGGAGCGATCCGGCGTGCCTTCTGCAGCACCTGGCGGATGAGTTCCCTGTGCCTGGCGCTGTTCGGGACCCTCAATCGCTTTCGCAAGCACAGCATCTACGAGCTGGTGCATGGGGACGAGGCGCTGAACCCCGACGTCCAGCGCGAGCTGCACAAGGACACCTTCCACCACACGTTCAAGACCTGGTACTACCTCGACGACGTGACCGCCGCGCACGGCCCGACGCAAGTGGTGGCGGGCAGCCACCGGACGTCTTTGCGCAGGCTGCACTGGGAATACATGCGCAGCCTGGCCGCGGTGGACGACGCCGGCCATGGCAACGGCGGATCGTTCCGCATCGACGACGCGGAGCTGCCGTCGCTCGGCCTGCCACCCCCGCAGGAGGTGCTCTGCCGCAGCAACAGCCTCGTGGTCGTCAACACCAAGGCGTTCCACCGGAGGGGCGACGCGCCGCGGGACACCGTGCGGCGCAGCCTGTACGCCAACTTCCGGCCCTGGGCGTTTGCTCCGGTGGTGCACTAGCGCTTAGGGCAAATCCCTCCACAGTGTTGCGGGGCTGCGTGCCGTTCGGGGCCCCAGGAGTGCCGGTCATCCGTCCGGAGTCCCGCGCAACGCTACTAACTCACGGCCGCGCCATGTCCGCGCCTGGACCGTCTGGTGCTTTGGTTCCAAGGTGGTTACAAATCGTTTCACCGAAACCAATTTGGTATCCATCATGGGCTACACCGACAAGTTCAGGGCGCAGCACGACGACATCCTCGGGGTGGCCGGCGACATCACTGCGCAACTCAAGGCGAACGGGGACCCCGCCGCCTTGCGCAAGCTGCTGTCCAACCTGGCGGGGAAGGTCAACTTCCACCTCGCCATGGAAGACGAGGCCTTGTATCCGCGGTTGATGAGCGGCGGCACCGCAGCGGTCAAGACCAAGGCGACCCGGTTCAAGGACGAGATGGGCGGCCTGGGCCGCGTCTTCACCGAGTACAACAACAAGTGGCAGACCAGCGCCATCCGGGCGGACTTCGCCGGCTTTGCCGACGAGACCCGCAAGGTGTTCGGCGCGCTCGCCAAGCGCATCGAGCGGGAGAACAACGAGCTCTACCCGCTGGCCGACAAGGTCGATTGAGCCGCCGGCGCTGGTCGTGAAAGCCCGCACGGACCTGGTGATTCCCGTCCGCGACGCGTACGCGCGTCCGGCGGTCGCCTGCCTGTGCGCGAACGTCACCCACGCCGACCTGGCGGACGCGATCGCATCGGATCCGGAGGCCACGCTGGAATCGCTGGGCGCGACGCTCGGCTGCGGCGTGCAGTGCGGCAGCTGCATCCCCGCCATCCGCGAGGCCCTGGGCCAGGTCGCCTGGTTTGCGGCGCGCGTCGCCATCCAGCCCATCACCACCGCAAGCGAACTCAATGGCGCCGAGCGGCTGATCTACCGGGTGGAGCTTTCGCTCGAGGAGGGGCCGCCGTACCCCGTGGTGCAACCCGGCCAGCACGTGGTGCTGCGCGCCGAGGACGACGAAGGCGTCATCGAACGGACCTACACCGTGGTGTCCCAGGACGTCGCCGGCCGCCGGCTCACGGTGGCGATCCGCCGCAAGCCGGAAGGGCGCTTCACGCCCTGGCTGCTGCGCGACGACACGGCCGAGCGTCGCATCGAGGTGTCCGTGCCCGGCGGCCCGGGACTGGGCACGGCGGGCTACCGGTCCGCCGTCTTCTTCGCGGCGGGAGTGGGCGTGACGCCCGCGGTGGCGATGGCCAGCGCGCTGGGCAATTCCGCGACGATGCACCTGGACTACAGCGTGACCAGCGCCGAGGACGCCGCTTTCCTGCCGCGCTTCGACAACCGCTGCAAGGAGCGCTCCGGCTTTTCGTACACGCTGCGCGAGACCTCGGTGGAGGGAACCATCCGCCAGAAGGAAGTGCGCGCGCTGGCCGAGCGCTTCCCGGCCGCCAAGTTCTTCATCTGCGGCCCGCAAGGCTATGTCGATTTCGTGCTGCGCGCCCTGCGCAAGTCGGGCGTGGAGCGCCAGCGCATCCACGTCGAGCTGTTCGCGCTGTCGGCGCAGAAAGCCCCGTCGCGTTCCTTCCGCTTCAAGGCCTATGTCGCCGGCGCGCTGCTGATGCTGCTGCCGCTGCTGGTGCTGTTGCCGGGGCTGCAGGAAATGCGTCCGCATGGACATCCGAACGTGGGCCACGAGCAGCTCAAGTGCGTGGCCTGCCATGCCGAGACCCCGGCCACGCTACGGCAGACGCTGCAGGCCAAGGTGAAGCACACGATCGGATTGCGCGAGACGGGGGCGGTGTTCGGCATGCAGGCGGTGACCACCGCCACCTGCACCCAGTGCCACGCCAACCCGGGCGACCGCCACGCGCCGCACCGCTTCCTGGAGCCGCGCTTCGAGAAGGCGCGCGCGGAGACGGGCGCCCAGCAATGCGTCAGCTGCCACCGCGAGCACTCCGGCGTGCGCATCACCGCGGCCAACACCGGCTACTGCGTGAGCTGCCATGCGGACATGAAGGTGAAGGACGACAAGACCTCGCCCACGCATGACGTCCTGGTGCGCGAGAAGCGCTGGGACACCTGCCTGCAATGCCACGACTACCACGGCAACCACAAGTGGCGCGCCCCGCTGCGGCTGGTGGATGCGACCACGGTGGACGTCCTCGAGAAATACATGAAGACCGGGCCGTCGCCCTTCGGCAGCCCCGTGATCAAGGCGAAACAGGAGCTCGTCCAGTGAAGTTCAGCGCCCCCCTCGCTGCCGGCGTCGCCGCCTTCGTGCTGGCGGCCATCTACCTGTTCGTGTCGGCCCCGGCGGAACTGCCGGACGGCCGGCGCGGCGGCAAGATGGTGCCCGCCGAGACGGCGCTGGCGCTGCTCGATGCGGAGAGCGCCTCCATCCGCGCGATGTACACGCGCGAAATCGTCGGCGAGGGCGGCAAGCATGGGCTGGCGTTCCGCGAAGACTGGAAGAAGGAGGAGGTGAAGGCCGGTCCGCTGCCCGCGCTGCTGCTGCGCGAAACCTCCGCCCGCCTGCAGATGCGCGTGCCCGAGCTCGGGCTGTTCCTGGGTTCCGACTATCCGCTGGTCAAGGAGAACCTGTTCACGGGGCAGCAGGCCGTCCACTACCAGGAAGTCAAGAAGACGCTGCAGCCGAAGTTCTATTTCGACGCGGCGCAGGGCCGCACCACCGCCATGTTCCCCGACCGCGCCAGCGCCAAGGCCTGCGTGACCTGCCACAACGAGCATCCCAACACGCCGAAGAAGGACTGGGTGATGGACGAGCCGATGGGCGCCACGACCTGGTCGTACGCGGGCAAGCAGGTTCCTTCCGAAACGATGCTGCGGATGATCGCGCAGCTGCGGTCGTCGGCGGTGGACGCGTACGGCTCCTACCTGCAGAAGGTGTCGAAATTCGAAGGAGGCGCGCGGCCGATCGTGGGTGACAAGTGGCCGCGCGAGGGCAACTACCTGCCCGACGTGGAGACCTTCCGCAAGGCCGTCGAGACGACGAACTCCACGCGCACGCTCAACGGCGTGCTGGCGGCCCTCTCCGCCGCGCCGGCCGGCGAGGTGAAGAGATGAGCGCCGTCCTCCTGCCGGGCGGCGCCGTTGCGGCGCGGCGCGTGACGGCGCGGCGGGTGCGCCGCCCCATCGCATGGCTGCCGCTGTTCGTGCTGCTCGTCGTCGTGCTGCTGGAAGCGGCGGCCCTGTTCCGGCCGCAGGCGCTGCAGCTGCATCCGCTGCAGGCTTCCGTGGGCTTCAAGCAGGTGTCGGGCTACTCCATGCTCGCGCTCATGGCCTTCGCCATGTCGTTCGGCTGGCTGCGGCGCCGGCCTTCGCTCGCGGCGCACCAGGCCCGCCTGAAGGAGGCCCACCTCGTGTCCGGATTGCTGATCCTGGCCTTGCTGGCGCTCCACCTCGTGCATGTTCCGCTGGGCTACCTGTCGTTCGTGTTCCACGGCATGGCCGTCGCGATCGCGGCCGGGGCGGTGCGCGCGGCGATGGGGCCGCGGCTCGGTCCGAAGGGCTGCATCGTGCTGCTGGCCGTGCACATCGGGCTGTCGTGCGTGGTCATCGCGGCCGGGCTGGTGCACGTCTACCTCGTCTACGCGTACACGTCCTAGGCCGCGCACGCCCGCTGCAAAACTGCTAGGGTGCGGGCATGTCCACCCGCATCGAACACGACACTTTTGGCCCCATCCAGGTTCCCGCGGACCGGCTGTGGGGCGCGCAGACGCAGCGATCGCTGCAGAACTTCGACATCTCCGGGGAGCGGCAGCCGCGCGAGATCATCCGCGCGCTGGTGCAGATCAAGCGCTCCTCCGCCGTCGTCAACCATCTGCTCGGGCTGCTCGACCAGCAGAAAGCGGCGGCCATCGTTGCGGCCGCCGACGAGGTGCTGCAAGGCCAGCACGCGGACGAGTTCCCGCTGGTGGTGTGGCAGACCGGCTCCGGCACGCAGACCAACATGAACGTCAACGAGGTGCTCGCCAACCGCGCGAGCGAGCTGCTGGGTGGCACGCGGGGGGAGGGCCGCAAGGTGCACCCCAACGACGACGTCAACAAGAGCCAGTCCTCCAACGACGTCTATCCGACCGCGATGCACCTGGCCGCGGTGGATGCCATCCGCAACCGCCTCATGCCATCGCTCGCCCGGCTGAAGGACACGCTGGCGGCCAAGGCCGACGCCTTCCGCGACATCGTGAAGATCGGCCGCACGCACCTGCAGGACGCCACGCCGCTGACGCTGGGGCAGGAGTTCTCCGGCTACGTCGCGCAGCTCGAACAGGCTGACCGGCACCTGCACGGCGCGCTGCCGCACCTGTGCGAGCTGGCGCTGGGCGGCACCGCGGTCGGCACGGGACTGAACGCGCCGAAGGGCTACGCGGAGCAGGTGGCCGCGGAACTCGCGCGCCTGACCGGGCTGCCCCTCGTGACGGCGAACAACAAGTTCGAGGTGATGGCGGCGGCCGACGCGCTGGTGCATGCCCACGGCGCGCTGAAGACGCTGGCCGCCAGCCTGATGAAGATCGCGAACGACGTGCGCTGGCTGGCGAGCGGCCCGCGCAGCGGCATCGGGGAGATCAGCATCCCCGAGAACGAGCCGGGCTCGTCCATCATGCCCGGCAAGGTGAACCCCACGCAGAGCGAAGCGATGACGATGCTGTGCTGCCAGGTGTTCGGCAACGACGTCGCCATCAACTTTGGCGGCGCCTCCGGCAACTTCGAGCTGAACGTGTTCCGGCCGATGATCGCGCACAACTTCCAGCAAAGCGTGCGCCTGCTGGCCGATGGCATGCGCAGCTTCAACGACCATTGCGCGGCGGGCATCGAGCCCAATCGCGAACGCATCACCGAGCTGGTGGACCGGTCGCTGATGCTGGTGACCGCGCTCAACCCCCACATCGGCTACGACAAGGCCGCGGCGATCGCCAAGAAGGCGCACAAGGAGGGCACCAGCCTGCGTGAAGCGGCCGTCGCCTCGGGGCACCTGACGGCCGAGCAGTTCGACCAATGGGTGCGGCCGGAGAAGATGGTCTAGGGAGCCCTGGATTCCCGCCTTCGCGGGAATGACAGGTTCTCCTAGAGCGTTTCGGCGTTCGGGTGCGAAGGCGGCGACATCAGGCGGTCGGTGTACGCGATCGCCATGGCCGACAGCAGGAAGGTGATGTGGATCACCGTCTGCGCGATCAGCACCTTGTCCGAGTAGTTGCCGGCGTTGATGAAGGTCTTGAGCAGGTGGATCGAGGAGATGCCGATGATGGCCGTCGCCAGCTTCACCTTCAGCACCGACGCGTTCACGTGGCTCAGCCACTCCGGCTGGTCGCGGTGCCCCTGCAGGCCCATGCGGCTGACGAAGGTCTCGTAGCCGCCGACGATGACCATGATCAGCAGGTTGGAGATCATCACCACGTCGATCAGCGCCAGGACGACCAGCATGATGATCGTCTCGTTCAGGCCGGTCACGGGCGTGCCGGCGTAGCCGATGCTCGTGACGAGGTGCTGCAGGGCGTCTTGCGCCCCGCCCGCGGCCAGCACGAGGTACCAGAGTTCGAGCAGGAAGTGGACGACGTACACGGCCTGCGCGGCGATCAGGCCCAGGTACAGGGGCAGCTGCAGCCAGCGGCTGGCGAAGATCAGGTTGGGCAGGGGACGGAGGGGAGAGGCGGGCCCGATGGCGGGCGGATGGTCTTTGCGCATGGAGCTGGGTTCCTAGGGTCCGCGCGATTGTAGTTTCCGGCCGGGCGGAGGTAGATTTCGTCAGCGCGGCGCAAGTCAGTGGCTTGTAAGTGGGTCCGCCGACAGTACCGCCGCAATCCATTCGCCCCGAGGAGACAAGTTCATGAGCGCCATCGAATCCGTCCTGGTCGAGAACCGGGTGTTTCCCCCCAGCGACGCCACCGTCAAGGCCGCGCGCATCTCCGGCATGGCCGCGTACGAGGCGCTGTGCCGCGAGGCCGACAAGGACTTCGAGGGTTTCTGGGCCCGGCTGGCGCGGGAGAACGTGCAGTGGACCAAGCCGTTCACCCGGACCCTCGACGAGTCGAAGGCGCCGTTCTACAAGTGGTTCGAGGACGGCGAGCTCAACGCCAGCGCGAACTGCCTCGACAAGCACATCGGCACGCCCACCGAGAACAAGGCGGCCATCGTCTTCGAGACGGACGACGGGCAGGTGAGCCGCGTCACGTACAAGGAACTGCTGGCGCGGGTCGGCCAGTTCGCCAACGCGCTCAAGGCGCAGGGCATCCGCAAGGGCGACCGCGTGGTCATCTACATGCCCATGGGCGTGGAAGGCGTGGTGGCCATGCAGGCCTGCGCGCGCATCGGTGCGACCCACAGCGTGGTGTTCGGCGGCTTCTCGGCCAAGTCGCTGCAGGAGCGGATCATCGACGCCGGCGCGGTGGCCGTGATCACCGCCAACTTCCAGCTGCGCGGCGGCAAGGAGCTGGGCCTCAAGTCCATCATCGACGAGGCGCTGGCCATGGGTGGCTGCGAGTCGATCCGCAGCGTGCTGGTGTACATGCGCACGGCCACGGCCTGCAACATGGTGTCGGGCCGCGACAAGACCTTCGACGAGGTGCTGAAAGGCCAGCCCACCGAATGCAAGCCCGAGCCGGTCGGCGCGGAGCATCCGCTGTTCATCCTGTACACGTCCGGCTCCACCGGCAAGCCCAAGGGCGTGCAGCACTCCACCGGCGGCTACCTGCTGTGGGCCAAGCTGACCATGGACTGGACGTTCGACATCCGGCCGCAGGACCTGTTCTGGTGCACCGCCGACATCGGCTGGATCACCGGCCACACCTACGTCGCCTACGGGCCGCTGGCCGCGGGCGCGACGCAACTGATCTTCGAAGGCATCCCCACGTTCCCGCATGCCGGCCGCTTCTGGCAGATGATCGAGAAGCACAAGGTGAGCGTGTTCTACACGGCGCCCACTGCGATCCGTTCGCTGATCAAGGCCGCCGAGACCGATGCCAAGGTGCACCCGAAGAACTGGGACCTGTCGTCGCTGCGCATCCTGGGCACGGTGGGCGAGCCGATCAACCCGGAAGCCTGGATGTGGTACCACCGGAACGTCGGCGGCGAGCGTTGCCCCATCGTCGACACCTTCTGGCAGACCGAGACGGGTGGCCACGTCATCACGCCGCTGCCGGGCGCCACGCCCACCGTGCCGGGCTCGTGCACGCTGCCGCTGCCCGGCATCATGGCCGCGATCGTCGACGAGGCCGGCAAGGACGTCCCCAACGGCTCCGGCGGCATGCTGGTGATCAAGCGGCCGTGGCCGTCGATGATCCGCACGATCTGGGGCGATCCGGAGCGCTTCAAGAAGAGCTACTTCCCCGAGGAGATGGGGGGCAAGCTGTACCTGGCGGGAGATGGCGCCGTGCGCGATGCGAAGACGGCGTACTTCCGCATCACCGGCCGCATCGACGACGTGCTCAACGTGTCGGGCCATCGACTGGGCACCATGGAGATCGAGTCCGCGCTGGTGTCCAAGACCGATCTCGTGGCAGAAGCCGCGGTGGTGGGACGCCCCGACGACCTGACGGGCGAGGCGGTCTGCGCCTTCGTGGTGTTGAAGCGCGCCCGGCCGACGGGTGAAGAGGCGAAGCAGATTGCCAACGAGCTGCGCAACTGGGTGGCCAAGGAGATCGGCCCCATCGCCAAGCCCAGGGACATCCGCTTCGGCGACAACCTCCCCAAGACGCGCAGCGGCAAGATCATGCGGCGCCTGCTGCGGTCGATCGCCAAGGGCGAGAAGATCACGCAGGACATCACCACGCTGGAGAATCCGGCGATCCTGGAGCAGTTGTCGGAGACGAACTGAAACGAAAAAGGCCCGCGATCGCGGGCCTTTTTGTTGCGCCAACGCAGCTTATTTGAGCGACAGCACCCACGCCGCCAGCTTCTTCGCCTCGGCCTCGCTGACCTGCGGGTTTGCCGGCATGGGCACGGGGCCCCACACGCCGGCGCCGCCCTTGATGATCTTGTTGGCCAGCCGGTCCACGGCTTCCTTCTGGCCCGCGTACTTCTGCGCGACTTCTTTGTAGCCGGGGCCCACCAGCTTGCGGTCCGCGGCATGGCAGGTCATGCAATTCTTGGCCTGGGCCAGCGCCTGGTCGGCGAGCGCGGGCGCGCAAGCCGCGGCCAGTGCTGCCAGGACGAACAAGGCTCGTTTCATGCAGGGGGTCCTCTCGGGTTCGGTTACAGTCCTTCAACGCCATTGTACGGAGGGGCGTTGACCCTCCGCCGTGGCCGGTCACGTCAAACAATCGGAGGGGTGCATGCTGTTCCTGGGGTTGGGGATCATCCTGCTGGCCATGAAGTACCTGGAGTTCGGGCCGGTGGCCGAATGGTCGTGGTGGGGCGTGCTGTCGCCGTTCGCGCTGGCGGTGGTGTGGTGGACCTGGGCCGACTGGTCCGGCTACACCAAGAAGAAGGCCATGGACCGCGAGAACGCGCGCAAGCAGGCCCGCATCGACAAGAGCCGCGAGCAGCTGGGCCTCGGCATCAAGAAGCGCAAGTAGATCCCTCGCGTCCCGCGCGGGTGTCAGCCGCCCAGCGGCGGCGGGTGCTTGCGCTTCAGCGGCTTCAACGCAGGACCTTCGATCACCGTCCCGTCGGGACGGAACCGGCTGCCGTGGCAAGGGCAGTCCCAGCTCGTCTCCACGCTGTTCCAGTG
>JAJNBO010000058.1 GCA_021156245.1 Ramlibacter sp.
CGCGACGCGTTGCGGGGGCGGGTCCTTCGGCCCGGCTCGCACGTAGCCGGTGGCCTGCACGCCCTGCTCCCACAGCCACAGCTCGTAGTCGAACCCGTGGGGGTTGACGTGGCCGTGCGGCGCCTTCAGGCGGGCAGCGAAGCGCCAACGGTCCCCCGGCCGCAGCTCGGGCGGCGCGCGCTGCAAGTCAGCACCGCCGTCCGAGCGCGGCTCGGGACCGCCATACCAGCCGAGGATCCATTGCGGCGGCAAGCGCACGGGAGTGCCGGCCAGCGTTGCAGACTCGGGCTGGAACCGAAAGCGCACGCCCGCGTCGTCGCGATGCGGCAGCGAGGCAATGATGCCGGTGACCAGGACATCGCGCCCTTCGAGCGCCGGGTCCAGTCCACCGGCGATGAAGGAGGCCGCGCGCCAGCCGGTGACGCCCGCGGACAGCAAGGTCGCAGCCAATGCGATGCCCAGCAGCCGTGCCGCGCCAGCGGGTAGCCGCAGCAGCGCACAGAGCGCCGCGAGGGCGACGCTTGCGCCGATGGCATAGATTTCCCACGACCACAGGCGCGGCTGCTGCAGCTGCATGGCGGCGCCGATCACGACCCCGGCCAGGAGGGGCGCGATGGCTGCACCAGGGGATACGGGAGCGCTCACCCGTGTTCAACGCGCGGCGCCTGCCTCGGTCCTCCTTCAGCTGGAGGTTGCGGCATGCGAGTGCCGCAACCTCGCAGAGGCGGACGGCCTCGTCCTGGCCCCATGCCCGAGAGAAGGCCAGATCAGGCGAAAGCCAGAGACTCCATCCGCGACGCGATCTCCGACAAGGCGGCGACCTCGCGCACGCCGCCCGCCATGATGGCCTGCCGCGGCATGCCGAAGACGACGCAGCTCGCCTCGTCCTGCGCGATGGTGTACGCCCCCGCGTGGCTCAACTCCAGCATCGCATCGGCGCCGTCGCCGCCCATGCCGGTGAGCATCACGCCGATGGCCTGCTTGCCGACGGTGCGTGCAATGGAACGGAACAACGTGTCCACGGAAGGACGGTGCCGGTTGACCGGCGCGTCGTCGGTGACGCGCGTGCAGTAGCCCGCGCCGCGCCGCATCAGCATCAGGTGGCGGCCGCCCGGCGCGATGTACGCCACGCCGGGTTGCACCACGTCGCCGTCTTCCGCCTGCTTGACGTGGATGTCGCACAAGGTGTCGAGCCGGCGCGCGAAGGTCTCCGTGAATCCGGCCGGCATGTGCTGCGCGATCAGGATGGGCGGCATGTTGGGCGGCAGGGCACTGAGCACGGTGCGCAGCGCCTCGACGCCGCCGGTGGAGGCGCCGATGCCGATCACGCGCTGCACGCCCGCGCCCGCATGCGAGCCGCTGGGGAGCGGCGTCTTCGCCAGCGGTGCGAAGCCGCTCGGCGGGAAGGCGCGGCCGCCGCGCCGCGCGACCTTGGCGTTGGCGGCCGCGCGGATCTTCTCCGCGATCTCCTGCGCGCCGGCTTCGAGCTGGTCGAAGCTCGATGGCTTGGGGAAGAAGTCGACGGCGCCCAGCTCCAGCGCCTTCATGGTCGTCTCCGCGCCCTGGCGCGTCAGCGACGAGATCATGATCACCGGCAACGGCCGGATGGCCATCAGGTTGCGCAGGAAGTCCAGTCCGTTCATGCGCGGCATTTCGACGTCGAGCGTGATGACGTCGGGCGCGCCGCGGCGGATGCGGTCGAATGCGAGCACCGGGTCCGGCGAGACGCCGAGCAGCTCCATGTCGGGCTGCGACTGCACGACGCGCCCGAGGAAAGCGCGCATCACCGCGGAGTCGTCGACGACGAGGACGCGGATCATGGCGGGGCCCTGAAGATCTCGACGTCGCCGCCGCGGCGGCCCGAAAGCTTCGACAGGTACTCGCGCTCGCGCTTCTGCACCGTCTCGCCGGGAGCGAGGCTCAGGCGCTTGACCTGCACCTTGCCCGTATCCACGAAGAAATGCACCTTGCGCGGGAATTCGTCCATCAGGTCCTGGGCCAGCAGGCGGATGCCTTCGACGCGCAGGAACTCGAGCGCGAACTCCGAGTTCTTGGCGCCGACGTCCAGCCGGCCGAAGCCCGCCAGCAGCTGCGCGCCGCCAAAGACCTTGGCCACCATGCGCCGGCGGTCCGCACCCAGCCGGATCATGTCGTTGATCAGCACTTCCATCGCGTAGACGCCGAAGCGCGCCGAGTCGGCCCAGGCCGATTGCGAACTGGCGCCATCGCCGGGCAGCATGAAATGGTTCATGCCCCCGATGCGCTCCACGGGATCCCACAGGCAGGTGGAGACGCAGGAGCCGAGCACCGTGGTGATGGCGACATCGCCGCGCGCCGCATGCCATTGCCCGGGAAGGATCTTCACCGCGCGCTTCCCGAACTCGCGATCCAGGTACTGCAGCGGTTCGGCGGAGAGGGTCACGGGCGGCAAGCTCAGCCGCCCAGACGTTCGTAGGCGGTGCGTCCGCAGGAGCGGAAACCGGGATGCGCGGCGGGGAAGCTTTCGGAATGCCCGACCATCAGCAGCCCGCCGGGCACGAGCAGGTCGGCCAGCCGCTGCAGCAGCTTCTTCTGGAACTCGCGGTCGAAGTAGATCACGACATTGCGGCAGAAGATCACGTCGAAGCGTTCCTGCGCCGGCCACACCGGCGACTGCAGGTTCAACTGCCCGAAGCGGACCATGGCGCGGAGTTCCGGCCGCACGCTGACCAGGCCTTCGTTCGCGCCCGTGCCGCGCAGGAAGTGGCGGCGCAGGCGCTCCGGGGGCAGGCCGGAGGTGCGCTCCATGCGGTAGACGGCGGCCTGCGCCGTGTCCAGCACGTCGGTGTCGATGTCGGTGCCGAGCACGTCGCCGGGGCAACCCGCCTCGCGCAGCACCATCGCGATGGACCAGGGCTCCTCGCCCGTGGAGCAGGCGCTGCTCCAGCAGCGCAGCGGCGCGCCGCGCTTGGCTGCGCGGTCCTGCGCCAGCGCGGCCAGCAGGTCGAAGTGGTGCGGCTCGCGGAAGAAGGCGGTGAGGTTGGTGGTGAGCGCGTTGACGAAGGCCTCGCGCTCGCCCCTCACGTCGTTGGTGACGAGCTGCAGGTACTGGCCGAAGTCGTGGAGGCCGTGCGCGCGCAGGCGCCGCAGCAGCCGGTTGTAGACCATGTTGCGCTTCTGCGCGCTGAGCTTGATGCCGGCGTAGTCGGCGATCAGCTGCCGCACGGTGGTGAAGTCGCGCTCGCTGAAGGCGGCGATGGCGTCGCCGCCGAACACGGCGTCGGGGGACAGGGCCAGGTTGCCTGCGGAGGCCGGGGGTCGCACTGCGGGGGTCCTTCAGGTGCCGGAGATCAGAATTCCGTCCACTCGCCGTTGCCCTTGCCGCCCGACCGCCTGGGCGTCAGCGGCACCATGGGCGCGGGCGCCAGCGTGGGCGCGGGCTTCCTGGTGTAGCGGATGGGGGCCACGGCCGGCGCGGCGCTGGCAGCCGGGGCGGCGGGCTTGTGGGATGTGGCGCCCTGCCCGGCGGCATCGGCGTCCAGCTGGAAACCGCGCGCCAGCTGCAGCAGCGCCGCGGCCTGCGCGTTCATGGCTTCGGTCGCCTGCGTGCCCTGCTCCACCATCGAGGCGTTGCGTTCGACCACGCGTTCCATCTGGCTGATGGCGGTGTTCACCTGGACGATGCCGGCGCTCTGCTCCTGGCTCGCCTGCGCGATCTCCGCGATCAGCGCGCTGACCTTCTCGACCGACAGCACGACTTCCACCATGGTGTGGCCAGCCGCATCCACCAGGCTGGAGCCGGTGTTGACCTTGTTCACCGACTCGGCGATCAGCCCCTTGATCTCACGGGCGGCGGCGGCGCTGCGCTGCGCCAGGCTACGCACTTCGGCGGCGACCACGGCGAAGCCGCGACCTTGCTCGCCGGCGCGCGCGGCTTCGACCGCTGCGTTCAGGGCCAGGATGTTGGTCTGGAACGCAATGCCGTCGATCACGCTGATGATGTCGGTGATCTTGCGGGACGCGTCGGAGATCTCGTCCATGGTACTCACCACCTGGTCGACGGCCTGGCCGCCGCGGCGCGCGACGTCGGCGGCGGAGGATGCGAGCTGGCTCGCCTGCCGCGCGTGTTCGGCGTTCTGCGCCACCGTGGACGTGAGCTGCTCGATGGAGCTGGCCGTTTCTTCCAGCGTGGTGGCCTGCTCCTCGGTGCGCTGCGACAGGTCGAGGTTGCCCTGCACGATCTTGCCGCTGCTGTCGGCGACCGCATGCGCGCCATGCACCACGTTGCCCAGGATGCCGCGCAGGTTCACCGTCATGTCGGCCAGCGCCAGCATCAGCTGGGCGGCTTCGTCGGTGCCACCGGTGCGCACCTTGACGGTGAGGTCGCCGGCCGCCACGCGGGTGGCGATGCGCGCAGCGACGCGGATCGGCTTGACGATGTGGATGGTCAGCGGGAAGCAGATCACGAAGGCCAGCACGAACATGGCGCCGCAGACGCCCAGCAGCAGCTGCTGCGCCTGGAGCGTCGCGGCGGCCAGTTCCTGCGGCGCGGGACGGCCCGCGGCGACGTCGGCGAGCACCTGCAACTGCCATGCACCGACCAGGCCGAGGGCGGCGATGAAGATCGCGGCGATCAGGAAGGCGATGGTGAGGCGGACACGGATGGTGGAACGCCGGAACAGGCCCAGGGCCGCCCGGTCGACTTCGTGGATGGAGTGCTGTCCCGCCATGGCGTCCTCGGCTTTCTGTCGCTCAGTGCACCGCGCCGTCGACCAGCGCCATGTCGGCGCCCGTCAGCAGCTTCTCGATGTCGAGCAGGATGATCATCTGCTCGTCCACCGTGCCCAGGCCGGTGATGTACTTCGTGTCGAAGGTGGCGGACGCGAACTCCGGCGTCGGCCGGATCGCATCGCCCGACAGCGCCAGCACGTCCGACACCGAGTCCACGACCACGCCGACCATGCGGCCGGCGACGTTCAGGATGATGACGACGGTGAATTCGTCGTAGCGCGCCTCGCCCAGCTGGAACTTGATCCGCAGGTCGAGGATGGGGACGATGACGCCGCGCAGGTTGACCACGCCCTTGATGAAGGCGGGCGCATTGGCGATCGACGTCGGCGTCTGGTACCCGCGGATCTCCTGGACCTTCAGGATCTCGATGCCGTAGCTCTCGCCGCCCAGGCGGAAGGTCAGGAACTCGCTGGTGCTCGCCTCCGCCCCGCTCACGCCGGGTTGGCCGCTCATCGTCTGTGCTTGCATGGCTTCTCTCCGTGATACTTCAAAACACCGTCCACTCGCCCTGCCCGGTGGCGGCCACCGGCTGCGGCAGCGCGCCCGCGAAACGCGGCTGCGCCAGCGATGGCGTCGACCGGTCGTGCGCCTGCTGCCGCGGGTCGTCCTCGCCGAGCCGGAAGCGCGACACCATGTGCAGCAGCGCGTCCGCCTCTTCCTTCAGGGACCCCGCCGCGGCGGTGGCTTCCTCCACCAGGGATGCGTTCTGCTGCACCACCTGGTCCATCTGCGTGATCGCCTGGTTCACCTGCTGGATGCCGGAGCTCTGCTCCCGGCTCGCGGCGGCGATCTCGGCGATGAGGTCGCTGACCTTCTTCACCGAGGCGACGATCTCCTCCATCGTCCGGCCGGCGTCGTCCACCAGCTTGGCGCCGGTGTCCACCTTCTGCACGGACGCGCCGATCAGGTCCTTGATCTCGCGGGCGGCGGCGGCGCTGCGCTGCGCCAGCGTGCGCACTTCCGCCGCCACGACGGCGAAGCCGCGCCCCTGCTCGCCGGCGCGCGCGGCTTCCACCGCGGCGTTGAGCGCCAGGATGTTGGTCTGGAACGCGATGCCGTCGATCACCCCGATGATGTCGGCGATCTTGCGCGACGAGTCGGCGATGCCGGTCATCGTGCTGACGACCTGTCCCACCACCTCGCCGCCGCGGCGCGCCACTTCGGACGCATCCACCGCGAGCCGGCTCGCCTGCACCGCGTTCTCGGCGTTCTGGTGCACGGTGGAGGTCAGCTCCTCCATCGAGCTCGCCGTCTCCTCCAGGGTGCTCGCCTGTTCCTCGGTGCGCTGCGACAGGTCCAGGTTGCCCTGGGCGATCTGCGAACTGGTGTCGGCCACGGAGCGGGCGCCGCCCATCACGTCGGACACCAGGCGCCGCAGGTCGTCCCGCATCCGGCCCTGGGCGCGCAGCAATTCGGCCGTCTCGTCCTTGCCCTTCGCCTCGATGCGCAGCGTGAGGTCGCCCCGGGCGATCTCGCCGGCCGCCTCGGTGGCCTGCCGCAGGGGCCTGACCACGCGCCGGGCCATCCACAGCGCGGTCGCGAGCGACGCGGCAGCGGCGAACAGCGCGATGGCCAGGATGGACAGCAGCATGTTGCGGAAATCGGCTGCGCCCTGGGCGGTGCTCTCGGCCGCCAGCTTGCTTTGCAGTTCGGCCAGCGTCGTGAAGGTGTTGCCCAGGTCCTGGAAGGCACGGTCGGCGGCGAGCAGCGCGGTGCGCGCGCCGGCCGGGTCGGAGATCGCCAGGTTGGTGACTTCGTCGGTGTGGCGGCGCATCGTGTCGAGCGTGCCGAGGGCCGACTGCACCAGCTTCTTCTCCTCGGCCTCCAGGCCCCCGATCTGCAGGTAGTCGTCCGCGCGCTTCTGCACGGCATCGAGGCGCTTGCGGTGTTCGGCCGCTGCTTCCTTCAGGTAGCCGGTGCCCAGCGTCTCCGCCATGAGGTGGGTGCGGTAGGCGCTCGCCTGCACGCGGCCGGTTTCCTGGAACACCGTGAGCGCCAGCGTGATGCTGCCGCCGCGGTTCTTGATCAGCGTGGCGATGGCCGTGCCCTGCCGCGCCATCAGGGCGACGGAGACACCTCCCAGCAACAGCAGGAACACGATCGCGACGACCGGGGGGATGAGGATCTTGTGCCAGACTTTCATGCTTCTTCTTCAGAACACCAGCGCGCCTTCGCGCCCGGTCACGCGCACCAGGTGCGGAACATCGAGGATCAGGGCCACGGACCCGTCGCCCATCACCGTGGCGCCGGCGAGGCCGGGGACCTTGCGGAAATTGGTTTCGAGGCTCTTCACCACCACCTGCTGCTGGCCGACGAGTTCGTCCACCAGCAAGGCTGCCTTGGCGCCGTCGGTTTCCAGGATGACGGCGATGGCGTTGCCCTGCTCGCGCGCATTGCGCGGCGGGAACAGGCGCGCGAGGTGCAGCACCGGCAGGTATTCCTCGCGCACCCGCAGCGTGTCGCCGTGGCCGGGCAGCGCGTGCATCTGGTCGGCGGTGACGCTGAGCGACTCCACGACGCACGCCAGCGGCAGCACGTAGGTTTCGCCGCCGACCGCGATGGTCATCGCCTCCATGATCGCGAGCGTCAGCGGCACGCTGACGATGATGCGCGTGCCCTGGCCCTGCACCGATTGCAGGTCCACGGTGCCGCTGAGCGCCTGGATGTTGCGGCGGACCACGTCCATGCCCACGCCACGGCCGGACACGTCGGTCACCGCTTCCGCGGTGGAGAAGCCGGCCTCGAAGACGACCTGCCAGATCTCGTGATCGGGCGCGTCCGGCGAGAGCGGGATGCCCCGGCGGCGGGCGGCAGCGAGGATGCGGTCGCGGTTCATGCCGCGGCCGTCGTCGCTGACCTCGATGACGATGTTGCCGCCCCGCTGGCTGGCCTTGAGCGTCACCGTGCCCGCGGCGGGCTTGCCGGCGGCGACGCGCTCGTCCGGCGGTTCCAGCCCGTGGTCGATGGCGTTGCGCACCAGGTGCGTCAGCGGGTCGGAAATCTTCTCGATGAGGCCGCGGTCCAGTTCGGTCGTCTCGCCGAACATCTTCAACTCCACCTTCTTGCCCAGGCGGGCCGACAGCTCGTGCACGACGCGCGGAAAGCGCTGGAACACGTTGGAGATCGGCAGCATGCGGATGGCGAGCACCGCCTCCTGCAGGTTGCGCGTGTGCCGCGACAGGTCGGCCAGTCCCGTGTTGCTGGCGTAGCGGTCGTCGTCGCCCGCTTCCGCCAGCGCACCGGTGCGCGCGAGCATCGCCTCGGTGATCACCAGCTCGCCCACCAGGTTGACCAGCAGGTCGATCTTCTCCGTGGAGACGCGGATGAAGGTCGTCTCGTGCGCCGTGGGCATCAGGTCATGCAGCACGTCCTGCTGCAGCGTGGCCGCCGCGGCCGGCGCCTTGGTGGCGCGCGCCTTGCGGAACTGCTCGGGCGAGACGAACAGGTCCACCGGGGCGGAGTCCTGGTGCTCGGCCGCCGCGAAGTCCGCGGGCTGCGGCAACGCGGTGCGCTCCTGCGCCTGGCGGCGGAACTCGGCCGGGTCGACGAAGAACTCGTCGAATTCGTTGGCCACGGCCGGCGACGCGGGGGCAGCAGGGGCGACCTCGGCCGCCGGCTCGGCGGCCATCACGGATTCCGTGGAGGCGGCGGCCGTCGCCAGGTTCTCGATGGCGATCAGTTCGGGCGCCACGACGAGCGACAGCACGCTCTGCAGGTCCGCCATCGCGCCCTGCAGCTGCACGTCGAAGCCGACGCTGCCGTCCGCGCGGTTGTCCACCATGGTGTTCGAGATGGCGCCCATCTCGGACAGGCCGGTGAGCATCATGTCCAGTTCGATCTCGTCGATCGGTGCGGACAGCGGGCCGAGGCGCACGCGGAAGTCGCGCGTCACCGGGCCGGACTCGCCGTCGCGTGCGTCGGTCGCCGGCTGCGCGACGCGATCCCGCAGCAGCGACTCCGCTTCGCTCGCATCCGGCGCCTGCGCCAGCAGGCCGCGGCGATGCAGCACCTGCGAGCGCAGCGTGTCGCCGGCGCGCAGCATGGCGTCGATGTCATCCCCGGTGATGGGACGCTCGCCCTTGCGCAGCAGGTCCAGCAGGTTTTCCTGCAGGTGCGTGAGGGCGGCGATCTCGGCGCAGCCCAGCATCGCGGCGCTGCCCTTGATCGAATGCACCGCGCGGAAGATCGCGTTCAGGTCGTCGGGCGCGGGGGCATCCACGTCCAGGCGCAGCAGGATCGCCTCGACGTTGGCGAGGTGCTCCTGCGCTTCCTCGAAGAAGATCGTGCGGAAGGCGGCCGGGTCGCCGAAGCTGTTGGCGGACTGGAACATCGGGTTTCTCCGAGCCTCAGATGAACTTGCCGACGATGTCCAGCATGCGCTGGGGGTCGAAGGGCTTGGCCATCCAGCCAGTCGCGCCGGCCTCGCGGCCCTTCTGCTTGAGCTCCGGGCTGGCTTCGGTGGACAGGACGATCAGCGCCACGGGGTCGTACTTGGGCAACGCGCGCAGTTCGCGCACCAGCGTGACGCCGTCCATGCGGGGCATGTTGTGGTCCGTGACCACCAGGTCGAACACGCGCGTGCGCGCCAGCTCCAGCGCCTCGACGCCGTCGCCCGCCTCGGCCACTTCGTAGCCGGCGCCCTGCAGCACGGCGGCGACCATGGCCCGCATCGAGCGGGTGTCGTCGACCACCAGGATGGATTTGCTCATGGCTTGCTGCTCCGGGATTTATCGCGCTTGCGGCTGGAAGGAAGGAACTGGGCGATGACCTCCAGGAGGCGGTCTTCGTCGAGGGGCTTGGTCAGGTACTCGTCGCAGCCGGCGAGCGAGCCGCGCAGCTTGTCGAACGGGGAGCTGCGGCTGGTGAGCATCACCACCGCC
>JAJNBO010000519.1 GCA_021156245.1 Ramlibacter sp.
CACGCGCACCCCCAGCCGCTGCTGCAACTGCGCGGGCTCCTCCATCACGGAGATGCCATGGGCTTCGAGCAGGTCCTTCATCGGCAGCTC
The DNA here is from genome assembly GCA_021156245.1 of Ramlibacter sp. Lineage (GTDB taxonomy): Bacteria > Pseudomonadota > Gammaproteobacteria > Burkholderiales > Burkholderiaceae_C > Ramlibacter. Next base: position 91 of record JAJNBO010000519.1, read on the forward strand.
GCGCGTGCCATGCACCCAGGCCGCGAGTTCGCGCGTGAAGGCGCGGCCTCCCAGTTCCTTCAGCACCGCCGCGAAGTCCGCCTCCGCCATCGGCCCGCCCTTGCAGCGCGCCCACAGAGCCCGCATCACGTGGTCGAGGTCGGTGTGGCCTTCCTGGCGGAGCAGCAGGTCGAAGCACAGGGCGACCAGTGCGCCCTTGGTGTAGTAGCTCACCGTGGCGTTGGCGGTGTTCTCGTCCTGGCGGTAGTACTTCACCCAGGCGTCGAAGCTCGACTGCGCCACAGACTGCACCTCGCGGCCTGGTGTCTGCAGCACCTGGTTGGCGGTCTTGGTGAGCAGCTTCAGGTACGTCGCGTCGTCGATCAGCCCGCAGCGGCGCAGCAGCAGGTCGTCGTAGTAGCTGGTGAACCCTTCGAAGAACCAGAGCAGCTGCGTGTAGTTCTCGGTGCTGTAGTCGAAGTGCGCGAATTCGGCGGGCCGCAGCCGCTTGACGTTCCAGGTATGGAAGTATTCGTGGCTGATCAGGCCCAGCAGCGTGACGTAGCCTTCCGACATCCGCGTCTCGCCCACGCGCGGCAGGTCGCGCCGCGAGGCGATCAGCGCGGTGGAATTGCGGTGCTCCAGCCCGCCATAGCCATCGTCCACCGTGTTCAGCATGAACAGGTAGCTCTTGAACGGCGGGCGCTTGCGGTCATGCCAGAAGCGGACCTGCGACTCGCAGATCTTCTGCATGTCCCCCACCAGCCGGTCGCTGTCGAAGGAGGGCGGGGCGCCAGCGATCACCAGGCGGTGCGGCACGCCGCCCGCACGGAATTCCGCGCTGAAGAAGGCGCCCAGTTCCACCGGGCAGTCCACCAGCTCGTCGTAGTCGGCGGCGGCATAGGTGCCGAAGCCGCGCTTGCCGGTTTTCAGCGGCTCGAGGCCGGTCGCCGCCTCCCAGTGCGGAAAGTCGCGCGGCGGCACCAGCTCCAGTTCGTGCGGCTCCTGGGCCTGGCCATGCACCCGCAGGCACAGGCTGGTGCAGTTGAAGAAGCCGCGCTGCGCATCCAGCCAGGCGGTGCGCACGGAATTGTCGAACGCATACACCTCGTACGTCAGCACGAGGGGGCTGGAGGGCACGCAATCCACCTGCCACGTGGCCTTGTCGGCCTGGTGCACGGCCACGGGCTTGCCGTCCTGCCGCGCGGCGAGCTTCTGCAGGTGGCGCGTGAACTCGCGCACCATGTAGCTGCCCGGGATCCAGGCGGGCAGCGAGACGCGCTGCGCCGCCTGCGGCTGCGGGATGGTCAGGGTGACCTGGTAGAGATGGGCGGATGGGTCCGCCGCTTCGACCCGGTAATGCGGGCCGGCGAGGCGCGGCGCGGTCACTTGCTGGCGGCCACCAGCAGCTTCTCGATCTCCGGCGTCCCGATCGCGCCGGGGACCCGGGTGCCGTCCGCGAAGATCAACGTCGGCGTGCCGGTGATCTTGTGCTTCTTGCCGAACTCGATGTTGCGCGCCAGCGCGCTCGTATCGCAGCCGGGGTCGGCCTTGGCCGGCGGCTCGTTCCGCAGCATCCAGTCGTTCCAGGTCTTCACCTTGTCCTTGGCGCACCAGTGCCCCTTGGACTTCTCCGTGGAGTCGGGCCCGAGGATCGGGTAGAGGAACATGTAGACGGTGACGTTGTCCACCTTCTGCAGGGAGGCTTCGAAGCGCTTGCAGTAGCCGCAGTTCGGGTCCTCGAACACGGCGAGCTTGCGCTTGCCGTTGCCGCGCACGATCACGAAGGCGTCCTTCAGCGGCAGCTGGTCGAAGTCGACGGCGAGCAGCTTTTCCAGCCGCTCTTCGGTGAGGTTGCGCTTGCCGCGCGTGTCGATCAGGCTGCCGTTGACGACCAGGTAGTTGCCCTCGGCGTCCGAGTAGAACAGGTCGCTGCCCACGCGGATCTCGTACAGGCCGGGCAGCGGCGTACGGCTGATCTCGTCGATCTTGCCGATGTTCGGCAGCCGCTGTTCGAGGTTGCGCCGCACCTGTGCGTCGATGGCAGGCGTCACCGGCGTGACGGCATTCGTCGCGGCGGGCGCCTGGTTCTTCTGCTGGGCGCCGGCGGTGAGGCCCAGCACCATCAAGGCCGCAGCCAGTCCGTAGCGGATCGCTTTCATGTTCTTCCCGTTCTCGGCTGGCGCGCCTGCCCCATGGCCTGCCGCACCACCCAGTGTTTCAATGGCCCGCTGCGGTCGAAACCGCGCATGCCCCAGTTGCGCAGCAGGCTCCACGGCTCCGTCGGCTGCGCGAAGAGCTGCTGCAGCCCGTCCGTCGTCCAGCCTATCGCCATCACGTCCGCCTTGCGCGCCCTTTCGTAGCGCCGCAGCAGCTTTTCGTCGCCCAGCGCGCGCCAGTATTCGCGTCCGTGCAGCACCCGCGCGAGCACTTCCGCGTCCGCCAGCCCCAGGTTCAGCCCCTGCCCGGCGAGCGGATGCACATTGTGCGCGGCATCGCCGGCCAGCACCCAGCCGGGCCCGCACCACCGCTGCGCCTGCGC
>JAJNBO010000520.1 GCA_021156245.1 Ramlibacter sp.
CAGGCGCGCTGTTCCATGCGGAGCGCAAGCCGAGTACGTTGATGCGCATCAACTTTGCCACCACGCAGGACGCGGTGTTCTGGCGGAAGTACGCGGAACTCGTGAAGCGGATGTAGCCGAGAGCCGCTACAGCATCTCGTCGGGCGCCAGGGGGCCGAGGATGCGCACGAACAGCTTCAGCTTGGCGCTGGCGCCGGGCTCGCTGTCGTCATCCTCGAACGATGCGCCGGGCGGCGCGCGCCACACGAGGCGACCATCATCGCGCTGCTCGACCCGATAGGCCGCGGTGCCCATGGTGGTCTCGATCTGCCGCGTCGCCTGCTGCGCCAGCGCGCTGCTGCGAATCACGAGTCCGACTTCGCTGTTCTTCAGTTGCGAGCGCATGTCGAGGTTCATCGAGCCGATCACGGAAAGCCTCCGGTCGACGATGATGGCCTTCGAATGCAGGCTGGCGCGGGTGGCCGTGCCGGCCTTGGACCCGCCGGGACCGCTGCCGAGCCAGGAGCCGCGCTTTTCGCTTCGGCCGCCACCGGAGCCGAGCAGCGCGCCCGCGCTTTCGGGGTCGGAGCGCATTTCGTGGATCTCCACGCCCATCTCCAGCAACGCCTTTCGGTAGCGCGCGTATCCGGCGTGCGCGAGCGGCGCGTCATTGGATGCCAGCGAGTTCGTGAGCAGGCGAACGCGGATCCCGCGTTTGCGCAGCTGCTCGTACACGGCCATCATCCGCGGACCCGGCACGAAATATGGCGAGATGATCAGGACCTCGCTGCGGGCGGCGAGCATCAGGTTCAGCAGCCCGTCGATCACTGTCTCGCCGGCATTCACCTCATCGTCGCCCGGTCCGACCTTGCCGGGCTCGTCGACGAGCAGCGTGGAGGGCGCCCAGACCAGGGCGATGGTGCGCAGGTCCATCGGCGGCCGATCTGCCTGGACGACTTCGGACGGCGTCACGGATGGGAGCACCGTCGGCGACGCGGTCACAGGCATGACAGGCATCACGGCCTTGGCTGGTTCGGCTGAGGGGGCCACCCCTTGCTGGAGCGGGCCCGCCGGTTGCGGCTTGCGCAGCCGGTCCAGGTCTTCGGGATCCAGCAGCGTCTGCACCGGATACGCCAGCTCGTCGTTCCAGAAGCGATCGAAACTGGCGGACATGTCGCGCACGATGCGGCCGGCTGCCAGCACGTCCAGGTCCACGAAATTCTGCTTGTCACCGCTGCCGAAGTACTGGTCGCCCAGGTTGCGGCCGCCGGTGATGCCCCACGCGTTGTCGGCGAGGAACAGCTTGTTGTGCATGCGCTTCTGCATGCGGCCGATGTCGTGCAGCGAACTGATGATGCGGCCGATCATGCTGTTGCGCGCGCCGGCGACGGGATTGAACAGCCGCATCTCCACGTTGGGCTCGAAGGCCAGCCGCAGGACCTGCGCGTCTTCGCCGACCGTGTTGAAGTCGTCGAGCAGGATGCGAACTCGCACGCCGCGCCGCGCGGCTTCCCGCAGCCGCTGCAGCAGCACCTCTGTGCTCGCATCCGCGTGGATCGCGTAGTACTGCAGGTCCAGGCTGCGCCGCGCGCCGTCGATGAGGGACAGGCGACTGGCCAGTGCGGCCTCGACGCCGTCGAGCAGGTAGAAGGCGGAGTCGCTGCGGGTGCCGGCCTGGCTGCGGCGGGCCTGCACCAGCTGACCCAAGGGCGTGCTGTCCGGATCAGTGAATGCCTGCGAGGGCGTGCGATTCGTGTTCGCAGGAAGGCTCGCGCAGCCCGTGGCCCACGACAGCAGCAGGACCATGGCGAGCCAATGCCAGGCACGGTGCCAGGGTTGCGCCGCGCTGCGCTGGACGGAGTGGAGGGTCGGCTGCATGGGTCCAACGACTGTAGCGGTGGCGCTTCCGCGGCGGGGCTGCGGGAAGGTCAGCAATGGCCGCCAGTGAGTGACGGCGCCTGCCTACAGCTGGCCCAGGGCCTCCCACCGCTCGAGTGCGGTCATGAGTTCTTCCTCGATCTGTTGGACCCGCGCCGCCAGCTGCGCGGCCTTTGCCGGATCGTCGCGGTAGATGGCGCCGCCGGCGAGTTCTGCCTGCAGCGACTTCTGTTCGACTTCCAGGGCCTCGATGCGCGCGGGCAGCGTCTCCAGCTCGCGCTGCTCCTTGTAGCCGAGCTTTCGCCGCATGGGCGCTGCCGGTGCCGGCGCCGGGGCGGGCGCTGGCGTCTTGCGCGGCGGCGCGGCCGATGGTGCGCTGGCGAGCTGGCGCGACCGGCGTGACTGGGTCAGCCAGTCCTGCACGCCGCCTTCGTACTCGCGCCACCGTGCGTCGCCTTCGTACGCGATGCTGCTGGTCACCACGTTGTCCAGGAAGGCGCGATCGTGGCTGACGAGGAACACGGTCCCTTCGTAATCCTGCAGCAATTCCTCCAGCAGCTCCAGCGTGTCGATGTCGAGGTCGTTGGTCGGCTCGTCGAGCACCAGGACGTTTGCCGGCCGGGCGAAAAGACGCGCAAGCAGCAAGCGATTGCGTTCGCCTCCCGAAAGGGATCGCACCGGCGACGTCGAGCGCGCCGGAGAAAACAGGAAGTCGCCGAGATAGCTCTTCACGTGCTTGCGCTGGGTGCCGAT
>JAJNBO010000521.1 GCA_021156245.1 Ramlibacter sp.
GTGGGCGGCCGCCGCCGGCTGGATGGCGCGCCACGGCGCGGTGCAGCGCGGCATGCACTGGCTGGACCGCGCGGCGGGCGCCATGTTCATTGCGTTCGGCCTGCGCCTCGCCCTGGCCGACAATCCCAACCGATGAGACCCGAGGAGCAGACATGTCCATGACCCCGCAGGAAGCGCTGCAGCGCACGATCGAGCACCGCGAGATCTTCCACGACGAGATGCTGCACGTGATGCGTCTCATCATGAGCGGCGAGCTGTCGCCCGTCATGACCGCATCGATCATCACGGGCCTGCGCGTCAAGAAGGAAACCATCGGCGAGATCACGGCGGCGGCGCAGGTGATGCGCGAGTTCTCCACCAAGGTGAACGTGGCGGACAAGACGCACATGGTGGACATCGTCGGCACCGGCGGCGACGGCTCGCACACCTTCAACATCTCGACCTGCTCGATGTTCGTGGCGGCAGCCGCGGGCGCCAAGGTCAGCAAGCACGGCGGCCGCAGCGTCTCCAGCAAGAGCGGCAGCGCCGACGTGCTGGAGGCGATGGGCCTGAACATCAACCTGTCGCCCGATGCCATCGCAAAGTGCATCCAGGAGACGGGCATCGGCTTCATGTTCGCGCCCAACCACCACCCCGCGATGAAGAACGTCGCGCCGGTCCGCAAGGAACTGGGCGTGCGCACCATCTTCAACATCCTCGGGCCGCTGACCAACCCGGCGAGCGCGCCGAACATCCTGATGGGCGTGTTCCACCCGGACCTGGTGGGCATCCAGATCCGCGCTCTGCAGCGCCTGGGCGCGGAGCACGCGCTGGTCGTGTACGGCCGCGACGGCATGGACGAGGTGAGCCTCGGCGCCGCGACCATGGTCGGCGAGCTGCGCAATGGCGAGATCCGCGAGTACGAGATCCATCCTGAGGACTTCGGGCTGCCGATGGCGAGCAACCGCGCCTTCAAGGTGGAGACGCCGCAGGAGTCGCTGGCGTTGATGCGCCAGGTGCTGGACAACCAGCCCGGGGCCGCGCGAGACATCGTCATCCTGAACGCCGGGGCGGCCCTCTATGCGGCCAACGTGGTGCCGGACATCCCGCAGGGCATCGCCAAGGCCACGGCCGCCATCGGCTCGGGCGCGGCCAAGGCCAAGCTGGAGCAGCTGGTGAGCGTGTCCAAGCGGCTGGCGGGCTGAGCCATGTCGGACATCCTGGACAAGATCGTCGCGGTCAAGCACGAGGAGATCGCGGCGGCCAAGAAGAAGAAGCCGCTGGAGGCCGTGCGCGAGGACGCCTTCAGCCGCGTGCTCACGCGTGATTTCGAAGGGGCGCTGCGCGCGAAGATCGCAGCCGGCCGGCCGGCCGTGATCGCCGAAGTGAAGAAGGCCAGTCCCAGCAAGGGCGTGCTGCGCGAGGACTTCATTCCCGCCGACATCGCCCAGGGCTATGCCGAACACGGTGCCGCCTGCCTGTCCGTGCTGACGGACAGCCAGTTCTTCCAGGGCAGCGCCGACTACCTGAAGCAAGCCCGCGCGTCGTGCGACCTGCCCGTGCTGCGCAAGGACTTCATGGTCGATGCGTACCAGGTGTACGAGTCCCGGGCAATGGGCGCCGACTGCATCCTTCTCATCGCCGCCTGCCTCTCCGATGGGCAGATGGCGGAGCTGGAAGGCATCGCGCGCTGCCTGGACATGGCTGTGCTGGTGGAGGTGCACGATGCGGCCGAACTGCAGCGCGCCCTGAAGCTGAAGACGCGGCTGGTCGGCGTGAACAACCGCAACCTGCGCACGTTCGAGGTGAGCCTCGACACCACGCTCGGGATGCTCCAGGACGTGCCGGCCGACCGCCTGCTCGTCACGGAGTCCGGCATCGGGACGCAAGAGGACGTGCAGCGCATGCGCTCGTCCGGCGTGCACGCGTTCCTGGTGGGCGAGGCCTTCATGCGGGCCAAGGAGCCGGGCGAAGCATTGGCCGCGTTGTTCGAGGCGTGAAGTGGGCGGCCAGCGTGAGCTCGGGTTCGGGAACAGCACCTCCGGATCGCTGACGCGCCCGCTGGCACAGGCGTGGGCCGATCTCCCCACTGAATGGCGCGAGCTCTGCAAGGGCCTGGACGCCGAGGCCGCCGCCATCGCACGGCGTGTCGACCAGGATGTCGAGGCGGCCGCCGTGGGACCCGCTCGTCCCTTCCTCGCTTTCGAGCTGGTCAAGCCGCAGGATGTCCGTCTCCTGATCCTCGGCCAGGATCCCTATCCCACGCCCGGCGATGCCTACGGGCTCGCGTTCTCCTCGCTGCAGCGCATTCCGCCCTCCATGCGGAACGTGTACAAGGCCTTCGAGGCGCACCTGCCGGGGTTCACGCGGCCCAAGGTCGCCAACCTGGAGCATTGGGCGCAGCAGGGCGTGCTGCTGCTGAACACGGCCTTGACCGTCCGGCTGGGCCAGATCGGCAGCCACATGAACATCGGCTGGCAGGCCTGGACGACGGGCGTCCTTCGCGCGCTCTACCGCCAGCGGCTCGGGGCCGGACTCCCGGTGCCGGTGGCGTGGCTCTGGGGCAAGCCGGCGCAAGCCTTCTTCGACGGGATGGCCGACGGCCTGCCGATCCCCGCCGAACGTGTCCTG
>JAJNBO010000059.1 GCA_021156245.1 Ramlibacter sp.
GATCACCTTGTCCAGCACGCCCTGCACCTGCGTGATGGTGGCCGTCATGTCCACGTTGGTCACGTTCGGGAAGGCGCGCACCAGTGCGTTGTCGAAGCCACGCTGGTCCGGCGCCCGATACGCCCCCATGAAGGTGATCGGCACCTCGGGCAACTTGCTCACCGGATACATCACGAAGAAGTTGGCGCGCATCGAACCCCAATCCACCTTGCGCAGCGACGTGATCTTCGCCTCGCTCTGCGTGCCCGCGATGTCGAAGCGCAGGGTGTCGCCAAGCTTCAGGCCCAGCGTGGTGGCGATGCCTTCCTCCACGCTCACGGCGCCGGTTTCCTCCGGCTGCCAGCGGCCGGCCACCACCTGGTTGTGCTCCGGCTGCTGCGCGGAAAACGAGAGGTTGAACTCGCGGTCGACGAGGCGCCGCGCGCGGTCCTCGGTGTAGTCGTCGGGCGTGACGGCGCGGCCGTTCACGCCCACCAGGCGGCCGCGGAACATGGGGTACCAGTCCATGCGCTTCACGCCCGCGGTGCGCAGCGTCTTCAGGAACTCGTCGCCCTGCTCCGGCAGCACGTTGATGACGAAGCGGTTCGGCGCATCCGGCGGGGTGGCCTGGCGCCAGCTGCCGATGAGGTCGGTGCGCAGCAGCACCAGCAGCACCAGGGCGAGCATGCCGACGGCCAACGCGCTGGTCTGGACGACGGTGTACGCCGGGCGCGCGCTGATCTGCCGGGTGGCCAGCACCAGCCAGCGTGGCGCGGTCGCTTCGTTCACCACGCGGCGCAACAGCTTCACCGCGACCCAGCTGAGGCCGGCGAACACCAGCACCGCGCCCGCGAACCCGCCGACGGCGATGGCCCCCAGCTTCAAGTCGCTGCTTGCCGCCAGCAGCAAGGCCGCGAAGCCGGCGATGCCCACGGCCAACACCGCCAGCGAAGCCGGCTTCAGGTTGCCGACGTCGCGGCGGATCACGCGCAACGGCGGCACCTGTGCGAGCTGCAGCACCGGAGGCAGGCCGAAGGCGAACAACAGCGTCAGGCCCATGCCGAGACCGAAGGCCAGCGGCCACAGGCCCGCCGCGGGCAGCGCGGTCTCCACCAGGCCGCCGAGCAGCGCGACGAAGACGAAGTGCACGCCGAACCCGATGGCCACGCCGACCAGGCTGGCGAACACGCCGATCACCGCGAACTCGAAGGCGTAGCTCCAGGCGATCGTGCGCTGGCTTTGTCCCAGCACCCGCAGCATCGCGCAGTCGTCCAGGTGGCGGCTGGCGAAGCCGCGCGCCGCCAGCGCCACCGCCACGGCGCTGAGCAAGGCAGCGAGCAGGGCGACGAGGTTGAGGAATTTCTCCGCGCGGTCCAGCGTCTGCCGCATCTCGGGCCGTCCGCCCTCCAGCGACTCGACGCGCACGCCGCGAACCTCCGGCTTCGCGGCCTCCGCGATTGCCCATTCCGAAAAGCGCGCGACCGCCGCGTCCGCGCCCGCGACGGCGAAGCGGTAGCCGACCCGGCTGGCCGGCTGCACCAGGCGCGTGGCCGCGAGATCGTCGACATGGATCATCACGCGCGGCGCGAAGTTCAGGAACCCGCCGCCGCGGTCCGGCTCCACCGTGATCACGCGCGCGAGGCGCAGCTGCGCGTCGCCCAGCAGCACGCGGTCGCCGATGTTCAGGCCAAGGGATTCCAGCACGGGCGCGTCGACCCACGCCTCGCCCCGCGCGGGCACGTCGCGCGTCTTTTCGCCCGGTGCTTCGGCGCCGGGGGAAGTCTGCAGGTTGCCGCGCAGCGGATAGCCCGCGGGCACCGCCTTCAACGCGATCAGGCGCGTGGCGCCGCCTTGCGCGTCGGTCGCCCGGGCCATCGAGGGAAAGACCAGGGTGGTGAGGCTTTGCAAACCTTCCGCGCGCGCACGCTCGATGAAAGCCGCTGGCGTGGGTGAGTCGCTCACCACGACCGCGTCGCCACCGAGCAACTGGCGGGCGTCGCGGGCCAGCCCGCCCTTGAGGCGGTCCGCGAAGAATCCGACGGCGGTCAGCGCGGCGACGGCGAGCGTGACGGCGACGATCAGAAGGCGCAGTTCGCCCGCGCGCAGGTCACGCCACAGGGTGCGCCATCCCAGCGAGACGGCGGAAGATGTTGTCCGCATGAAGGATCCTTGCGGTCAGGGGCGGAGGTTGGGCCGGGCGCCGTCCAGCCGCTTCTCGAGTTCGGCCAGCAGCGGCCGGACCCGCTCCCCCACGCTGATCTGGGGGTTGGAGAAGCCGTCGCTCTTGCCGGCCTCGTCCTCGCGCTCGCGGATCAGGGGCACGGCTGCGGCGAACGCCCGCTCGAAGGAATGCGTCCTGCGCAGCTGCTCGTCGAACAGCGCGCGGCCGAAGAACGTCAGCTCCGACAGCGCGCCGCAGCCGTAGGAGGTATGGTCGGCGTCGGCGGCCGTCATCACGAGCGTCGTATCGTTCGCGAGCGGCCCGACCCAGCCGCCCGAATAGCAGGCGGAGATCGCGATCACGCGGTGGCGGATGCCGGCGTCGTCGAGCGCAGCGCGCAGCTCGCCGGGGCTGATGGTGTCCACCTGCAGGGGCGGGTTGGAAGCGGCCAGCTGGAAGTCGCGTGCGCCATGCGACGTCATGTAGACGACCAGCAGGTCGCGCTCGCGGTCCATGCGCTGCGCCACCGCCGCGACGGCGCGGCGCAGGTTCGCCGGCGTGGCCCACGGCAGGGTCTCGGCCGTGTCCACGTGGTTCACCAGCTGCAGCACGCGTCCCTGCGCATCGAAGCGGCGGGCGAGCACGTCAGCCACCATCGCGCTCTCGCGGCGGAACACGTCCTCCTCGGCGTACGGTGCGAAGACGATGCCGTAGACATCGGTCACGCCGGGCCGCTCCCGCGCCACGTTCTCCAGCGCGCGTTGCAGCACCACCTGCTGCGTCTCGAAGGTTTCCTGCGACAGCGACAGCGCAGGCGGCTGCTCCTGCGGAAGGGCGACCGGCTCCCACGGACGGTCCGGGAACTGCCAGGCCGTGGTGCCGAAGATCAGGAACAGCCCCGCGAACAGCACGGCCAGCCTGGCAGGCGGCATGCCGAACGCGGAGGCCAGGCGCAGCGCGATGGCGAACGTCCAGCTCCAGAGACCTACGTAGATGGCCCATGAAACGGTTGCGGACGCGGCGATCGCGTCGGGCAGCACGTCCCGCGTTTCCATCACGGCCAGCAGCTGCGACACCACGCCGGGCACCAGGGAGGCGACCAGCCACAGCGCGAACCAGCTCGCCAGGCCCCCCGGGCGCTGGCCTTTCTCCTGCGGCTGCGGCAACAAGGCCCACACCACGAACAGCAGCCCCGAAGCCGTCCACCACGTGGCCAGCCAGGACTTCAAGCTGAACTGCGCATCGCCCCGCACTTCCAGCCGCGCGAGCGTGAGTTCCACCGTGACGGCGACGAGCACCAGCAGCAGGAGCTCATGTGCGCGCGGCGAGTGGCCGGCGGTGCGCGGCGCCCGCAGGACGGCGGCCCGCACGCCTTCGCGCAGCCACGCGCCCAGGCCCAGGGCCGGGCCGCGCGGGGAGGCGGCCGGCGCAGCCTCGCCGGGGACGATGTCGTTCATACCGGGATCATGCCACCCCGCGCAACCGCTTCAGGACGCGGAGCGCAGGCGCTGGCCCGCCAGTTCCGGCTGCAGCACCAGCCGCTGCGGCGCGGTGTAGCAGAGGAAGTGCTTGCCCGTGGCGCGCCCCACCGTGCACAGGCCCACGCGCTCGGCGATCTCGTGCCCCATCTGGGTCATGCCGCTGCGCGAGATCACGATGGCCACCCCCATCTGCGCCGACTTGATCACCATCTCGCTGGTGAGGCGGCCGGTCGTATAGAACACCAGCGGCTGCTCGGTCGCATCCAGCCGCGCGGGGTCCTGCAGCCACATCCATCCGGCAATGGTGTCGATCGCGTTGTGGCGGCCCACGTCCTCGACGAACAGCAGCATCTCCTCGCCGCGGAACAGCGCGCAGGCGTGCACCGAGCCGGCGGACTTGTACGTGCTCTCCTGGACGCGGATGGCGTTGACGATGCCGTACAGCTGCGATTGGGCCAGGTGCGTATCGGGCAGCCTCACCTCGTCGATCTCGTCCATGAGCGCGCCGAACACCGTCCCCTGCCCGCATCCCGTGGTGACCACGCGGTGCGCCGTGCGTTCCTCGATCCGGTCGATGCCATCCCGCGTCTTGACGGCGGCGGCGCCGACGTCCCAGTCGACCGTCACCGATTCGACGGCATCGGGCGACTCCACCAGGCGCTGGTTGCGCAGGTAGCCGAGCACCAGCCATTCGGGATGGGCGCCGAGCGTCATCAGCGTGACGAGCTCCCGCTTGTCCACGTAGACCGTCAGCGCGCGCTCGGCCGGAATGGAGATGGTCTCGGTCTCGCCATGGGCGTTGATGACCTCCACGCTGCGCGTCAGCGGAGCACGGGCATCGGTCAGGACAGGTCGGGCCATGGACGAAGGCTAACCCAAATGAAAAAAGGCCAGCTTGCGGCTGGCCTTGGCTGGGGCTCGGGGCCTCAGGGCTTCTTGGACTGGGGCGTCGCGGACCCCGCAGGCGCCATCTTGGCGGACTCGGGACGCACGCTCGGCGGCGCGGCGGCGTTGCCGGCCGGCGAATGCGCGCCCGAGGTCTCGAGCGGCGTCTGCGACGGCGGGTTGTAGGCGAAGGGACCGGGGTCGGCGCAACCTGCAGCCGCCGGCGGAGCGGCGCCCACGTTGGCAACCGGCGTGCCGCCGCCCTGGGAAGCCGTGGTCGGGTTGGCGGAATTGGCAGGGGAGTTGGCCGCGGCCGTGGCGGCGGCGGCCGCGCCAGGCGTGGCCGTGGCCGCAGGCGCCGACGCATTCGCGGCGACGGGCGTCATGCCATTGGCAGGCACTGCGGCAGGCCGCGTGGCCGCGGTCCGCTTGTACTGGGCGGCGACCCGGTCCTGCACGTTGCACAGCTTGAAGGCGTCCAACTTCGCCTGCCAGGCCTGGCGGGCGGCGGTCTCGGCGGCCTTCGCCTTGGCGGCGTCGTCCAGGGCAGGCAGCTTGGCCAGGGCGGCGCCGGAGAGTGCCAGTGCGACGGCGGTCAGCGTCAAACGAATCATGCGTTGTTCTCCTCAGACGGGTCGGGTCTGCGTATCGTCCACGACGACCAGGGGCTTGCTGCGCTGCGCCGGGATCTTGCCGGCCCTGATGTCCTCGTACCAGTAGGCGTGGTGCTCGCGCGCCCACTCCTCGTCGACGTAGCCTTCGCGCATGGCGCGGTACGCGCCGCGCATGCCGATCGTGCCCATGTAGATGTGCATGAACAGCATCGCCATCATCAGCACGGCGGCGACCGCGTGCACCATGTGCGCGATCTGCATCTGGCCCCGCTCGTAGCCCAGGTTGGGAATGAGCTTGTCCAGCACCAGGCCCGAGCCGACGACGATGGCGCCGAGCAGCAGGTTGCCGATCCAGAACATGCCCTTCTCGCCCGCATTGAAGCGGTTCGACGGCGCTTCCTGCTTGCCCAGGACGCCGCCGAGGCGCATGACCCACGCGACGTCCCCGCGCTGCGGCAGGTTGTCCTTGATGAAGGTGAGGATGACGATCACCAGCGACACCACGAACAGCGGACCGACGAAGTTGTGCAGGTTCTTGAGCAGGTAGGTGAAGTAGCCGAACAGCGTCTGGCCTATCACCGGCAGCAGGAAGAACTTGCCGAACGCCATGATGATCCCGCTGATGGCGAGGATGACGAAGGCGATGGCGTTGACCCAGTGCGCGGCGCGCTCGAACGGCGTGAAGCGCTCGATGCGCCGGCCGCCGCCCTGCCCTGTCGCATGGCCCATCGGTCCCTTGGCGAAATAGAAGATGCCCAGCGCGACGGCCACGATGAGCAGCAACGAGCCACCGTATGGAAGGATCCACCCGTTGCGCACCTGGCGCCAGGCCTCGCCTGCCGTGACGAAGCGGGCACCCGGGTAGTTGACCGGTCCCTGGATCAGCACGCCCGCTTCCGGGTCCTGGGATTGGGGCAGGCTGCTGTAACCCTCGACGCCGCCGACCACGCTGCGCCACATGGGCGAGTTGTTGCCGGGCTGCACGCGATTGCGCTGCGCGTTGTTCTGCTCCATGTAGCCGGGTTCGGACGAAGCGTCGCGCTTCACTTCGGGCTTCACGTCGAAGATGTTCTGGCCCTGGATGCCGCCCTGCTGGGCAGGAGCCGGGTCGTCCGGCACCTGCCGGGCCGGCGCCGTCGTGGTCGACGAGCCGCCGGCGGGGGCCGAGGTGGTGGACTGCGCATACGCCGCGCCGCCCAGGGCGGCGCTCAGCGCCGCCGCGGCGAGGAGTTCAAGGAACCTTCGCATATTCGTTCTGTCCCTGGACGGTGCGGACCTTCATCTGCTGTTCCCAGGCGCCGGCATCTCCCTGCTTCCAGCCGGGGGCCATGAAAGGCGGCTGCTTGCTGGTGCCCGCGAACGGTCTGGCGTCGCTCTTGATGCCGCTGGCGGTCTGCTCGCGCTCCGAGCAGCCGGCCAGCGCCAGGGCCGCAAGGGTCAGGACGATCAGGTGCTTCATGACTTCGCCCCCTGCGGCTGGCCGGCCTGCTTGGATCCGTAGGCGGTGCCCCAGCCCCACACTTCGGCGCCCTTGCCGCGCTTGAGCACGCGGTTGCGGAAGATGTCGGCGATGACGTCGCCGTCGCCACCGAGCAGCGCCTTGGTGGAGCACATCTCCGCGCAGGCGGGCAGCTTGCCTTCGGCGAGGCGGTTGCGGCCGTACTTCTCGAACTCGGCCTGCGAGCCGTTGGCCTCGGGGCCGCCGGCGCAGAACGTGCACTTGTCCATCTTGCCCCGCACGCCGAAGGTGCCGGCCGCCGGGAACTGCGGCGCGCCGAAGGGGCAGGCGTAGCTGCAGTAGCCGCAGCCGATGCAGGTGTCCTTGTCGTGGAGCACGACGCCCTCTTCCGTGCGGTAGAAGGTATTGGTCGGGCACACCGCCATGCAGGGAGCGTCGGAGCAGTGCATGCAGGCCACCGACACCGATCGCTCACCCGGCACGCCGTCGTTGAGCGTGACCACGCGGCGGCGGTTCACGCCCCACGGCACCTCGTGCTCGTTCTTGCAGGCCGTGACGCAGCTGTTGCATTCGATGCAACGCTCGGAGTCACAGATGAACTTCATTCTTGCCATGTCGTGCTCCTTACGCCGTCACTTTTTCGATGTTGCAGATGGTCGTCTTGGTCTCCTGCATCATCGTCACGCTGTCATAGCCGTAGGTCGTGGCGGTGTTCACCGCCTCGCCGCGCACCACCGGCGCCGCGCCGTTCGGGTAGTACGGCAGCATGTCCGTGCCCATCCAGCGTCCCGCGAAGTGGAACGGCATCCAGCAGGTGTCCGGGCCGACGCGCTCGGTCACCAGCGCCTGCACGTTCAGCTGCGCGCCGGTGGGCGTCTTCAGCCACACGCGGTCGCCGTTCTTGATGTTGCGTGCCGCCGCCGCCTTCGGGTTGATCTCCACGAAGGCTTCCTGCTGCAGCTCCGCCAGCCAGGGGTTGGACCGGGTCTCGTCGCCGCCGCCCTCGTACTCGACCAGGCGACCCGAGCTCAGGATCAGCGGGTACTTCTCGTGCACCTTTTCGGCGATGTTCTTCTGCTGCAGCGTCTTGTACAGGGTGGGCAGCCGCCAGAACGCCTTCTTGTCGTCGTGCGTCGGGTACTTGGCCACGAGGTCGGGACGCGTGCTGTAGATCGGCTCGCGGTGCTGCGGGATCGGGTCGGGGAAGTTCCAGACCACCGCGCGCGCCTTGGCATTGCCGAAGGGGTGCACGCCATGGTTCTTCATGGCCACGCGGATCATGCCGCCCGAGAGGTCCGTCTTCCAGTTCTTGCCCTCGGCCAGCGCCTGCTCGGCGGGGGTGAGCTCGTTCCACCAGCCCAGCTTCTTCATGAAGACGTGGTCGATCTCGGGGTAGCCCGTGGTGATCTCGGAGCCCAGCGAATGGGAGCCGTCCTCGGCCAGCAGGTTGACCCCGTCCTTCTCGACGCCGAAGTTCGCGCGGAAGTTGCCGCCGCCGTCCATGACGTGGCGGGTGGTGTCGTACAGGTTCGGCGAGCCGGGGTGCTTGAGTTCCGGATTGCCGAAGCAGGGCCACGGCAGGCCGAAGTAGTCGCCCTGGATGTCGTAGCCGGTCGCGGGGTCCTTGACGCTGGCCTTGGCCTTGAGCGTCTTGACGTCGAAGTGGCCCATCAGCTTCATGTGCGCCTTCAGGCGCTCCGGGCTCTGCCCGGTGTAGCCGATCGTCCAGTTCGACTTGTTCACCTCGCGCAGGATGTCCTCGGGCACGGGCTCGTCCATGCCCTTGACCTTCTGCATCTTGTAGTTCTTGACCAGTTCCTTGCCGAAGCCGAGCTTGTCGGCCAGCTGGTACATGATCATGTGGTCGCTGCGGCTTTCCCACAGCGGCTCGATCACCTTCTCGCGCCACTGGAGCGAGCGGTTGGATGCCGTCACGGAGCCGCTGGTTTCGAACTGCGTGGCCGCCGGCAGCAGGTACACGGCGCGGTTCGCGTTCAGGTCCTCGGGCCGGCCGGGCATGGCGGCCATGGCCGCCGTCGCCGACGGGTACGGGTCCACCACCACCAGCAGGTCGAGCTTGTCCATGGCGCGCTTCATCTCCGCGCCGCGGCTCTGCGAGTTGGGGGCGTGGCCCCAGTAGACGACCGCGCGCAGGTTCGGGTCCTGGTCGATCATCTCGTTCTTCTCGAGCACGCCGTCGATCCAGCGGGACACCGTGATGCCCGGCTTGGACATCATGGCGGGGTTGGCGAAGCGGCCCTTGATCCAGTCGAAGTCCACGCCCCACACGTTGGCGAAGTGCTTCCACGAGCCCTCGGTGATGCCGTAGTAGCCGGGCAGCGAGTCGGGGTTGGGGCCGATGTCGGTGGCGCCCTGCACGTTGTCGTGGCCGCGGAAGATGTTGGCGCCGCCACCGGAGACGCCCACGTTGCCCAATGCCAACTGCACCAGGCAGGAGGCGCGCACCATGGCGTTGCCGATGGAGTGCTGCGTCTGGCCCATGCACCACACCAGCGTGGAGGGCCGGTTCATGGCCATCATCTCGGCGGCCTTGTAGATGTCGGCCTCGGGCACGCCGCAGGCCTCGAACACCTTGTCCGGCGTCCACTTGGCCAGCACGTCCTCGCGGACCTTGTCCATGCCGTAGACGCGGTCGTTGATGTACTTCTTGTCTTCCCAGCCGTTCTTGAAGATGTGGTACAGGATGCCGAAAAGGACCGGGATGTCGGTGCCCGAGCGGAAGCGGATGTAGTGGTCCGCCTTGGCCGCCGTGCGCGTGAAGCGCGGGTCGCACACGATCATCTTGGTGCCGTTCTCCTTGGCGTGCAGCATGTGCAGCATGGAGACGGGGTGCGCCTCGGCGGCGTTGGAGCCGATGTACAACGCGCACTTGCTGTTCTGCATGTCGTTGTACGAGTTCGTCATCGCGCCGTAGCCCCACGTGTTGGCGACGCCGGACACGGTGGTGGAGTGGCAGATGCGGGCCTGGTGGTCGCAGTTGTTGCTGCCGAACAGGCTGACGAACTTGCGCATCAGGTA
>JAJNBO010000522.1 GCA_021156245.1 Ramlibacter sp.
GATCGAGTTCCTGGTGCGCGAGCACCTGGCCATGAGCCGGGTCGCGCAGAAGGAGGACCTCGGGGATCCGGAAGTGATCCAGGCCTTCGCGGCACGCGTGGGCAACGAGCGGTACCTCACGGCCCTGTACCTGCTGACGGTGGCGGACATCCGCGGCACGAGCCCGAAGGTCTGGAACGCCTGGAAGGGCAAGCTGCTCGAGGACCTGTTCCGGTACACGCTGCGCGCGCTGGGCGGCGGCTCGCCCGACCCCAAGGCGGACATCGAGGCCCGCAAGCGCGAGGCGCTGGTGCAGCTGCAGCTGTTCGCGCTCCCGTTCGAGGCGCACAGGAAACTGTGGGACAGCCTCGACGTGGGCTACTTCATGCGGCACGACGCCAACGACATCGCCTGGCACACGCGGCACCTCTCGCGGCACGTCGGCAGCGCCAAGGTGATCGTGCGCGCCCGGCTGTCGCCGGTGGGCGAAGGCCTGCAGGTGGTCGTCTACACGCCCGACCAGCCCGACCTGTTCGCGCGCATCTGCGGCTATTTCGACCAGGCCGGCTTCAGCATCCTGGACGCCAAGATCCACACGGCCACCAACGGCTACGCCCTGGACACCTTCCAGGTGGTGACGGCCATGATGCCGGACCACTACCGGGAGCTGTGCTCGATGGTGGAGTCGGAACTGGCCGGAACGATTGCCGCGGCGGGCCCGCTGCCGCCGCCCAGCCGCGGCCGGGTGTCGCGCCGGGTCAAGAGCTTTCCCGTGCCGCCGCGGGTGGACCTGCGGCCGGACGAGAAGGCGCAGCGCTGGCTGCTGTCGGTGTCGGCGAGCGACCGCGTCGGCCTGCTCTATTCCATCGCCCGCGTGCTCGCCAACCACAAGCTGAACCTGCAGCTCGCCAAGGTGACCACGCTCGGCGAGCGGGTCGAGGACATCTTCCTCATCGACGGACCGGAGCTGCAGCAGAACAAGCGGCAGCTCGAGATCGAAACCGAACTGCTGCAGGCGATCGCCTCCTAGCGGCGCGGCTCGCGCAGGCCTGGCGGCATACCTTCCGGTTTAGGCGATTCACTTACCCCGTCCGGGTGAGAACTGCCGTCCTGTCGAGCTAGCATCGCACGGGCCCCGGCCGGGGTCGTCGTTGGCCCTGTCGTTGGGCCGTTTTCGCCAAAGAAGAAGGACCTCGCATGTTGAAGACCGCCGCACGCCGCCGTCTCGTGCTGCTGGCGCTTGCCGCCGCCACGGGCAGCGCACTGGCCCAGAAGACCACCCCCGCTCCCGCCCCGAAGGCAGCGCCCGCAGCCTCGGTCCAGAACTGGCCCACCAAGCCGGTGCGCATCCTCGTCGGCTTCCCTGCCGGGTCGACGCCGGACCTGGTGGCGCGCACCATCGCGGAACCCCTCGCCAAGGAGCTGGGCCAGCCGGTGCTGGTGGAGAACAAGGTGGGCGCCGGCGGCAACATCGCGGCGGACCAGATCGCGCGGGCGACGGACGACCACACCATCGGCGTGATGATCAACGGCAACATGACCATCGCCAAGCTGCTGAACCCCGCGGTGCCCTACGACCCGCTGAAGGCTTTCCAGCCCATCAGCCTGATCGGCACCGCGCCGCTGATGCTCGCCGCGCCGGCCACCGCCGGTTTCAACAACGCCCAAGAGTTCTTCCTGTCGGCTCGCAACGGCGGCACGAAGTGGAGCTATGGCTCCCCGGGCGTCGGCACCGTCGGCCACATCGGCATGGAACTGCTGAAGACCAAGACCAACATGGATCCGCTGCACGTGCCCTATCCGGGCAACCCGCAGGTCATCCAGGCGCTGATCACCAACCAGATCCAGCTCGCGCTGCTGCCCCCGGGCCTGGCCGCGCCGCAGATCAAGGCCGGCAAGCTGAAGGCCGTGGGCGTGACGTCTTCTGCCCGCAGTCCGCTGGTGCCCGAGTACCCGAGCCTGGCCGAACAGGGGGTGCTGGGCTTCCAGCTGGAAATCTGGACGGCCGCAGCCGCGCCGAAATCCATGCCGAAGCCGATCGTGGACAAGCTGTCGGCGATGGTCTCGCGCATCGCGCGCTCGCCCGAGGTGCGCAGCAAGCTGTTCCAGCAAGGCTGGCAGACCGCGGGCACCAACGGCGAGGGCCTGGCCAACCGCATCAAGCAGGACACCGCCATCCTCGGCGGCGTCATCATGATGCGCGGCATCACCGCGCAGTAACGCGCCTCAGTCGTCGTCTGCCGCGTCCAGGCCGGGGAACAGGACTTCGGTGAAGCCGAACTTCGTGAAGTCCCGCACCCGCATCGGATAGAGCTTGCCCGCCAGGTGGTCGCATTCGTGCTGCACCACCCGGGCGTGGAAGCCTTCCGCCTCGCGGTCGATGCGCACTCCCTCCGCGTCGAAGCCGGTGTAGCGGATGCGCTGCCAGCGGGGCACCACGGCCCGCAACCCCGGGACGGACAGGCAGCCTTCCCAGCCTTCTTCCTCCTGGTCGCCCAGGGGCGTGATCACGGGATTGAGCAGCACCGTGCGCGGCACCGGCGGCGCATCGGGATAGCGCGGGTTCGGCTGGTCGGTGCCGAAGATCACGAGCTGCAGGTCGACGCCGATCTGCGGCGCCGCCAGG